>NZ_MVPX01000146.1:0-15197 GCF_002043085.1 Gordonia sp. i37
GTCGAGGCGTTCCCCGCCCCGGCCGGCTCGGCGGGCCGGGGCATCGGACCGCAACCCGAGACACTCGTGCCCGTGTATCGGACCGCGGCGCTGACCCGCGATCAGGTGAAGGCCGTCAATCGGGTGGCCGGCGAGATCACCACCGCCGACCTCGCCACACTCGCCGGCAAGGTCCGCGCCGGCGCGCACCCGGCGGATCTGGCGGCCGATTGGCTCAACGAGCACCAGATCTGACGAGCACCGGATCTGAGGGTGTCTACTTGGCCCGGGTCAGTGCCAGTGCGGTGCCCTTGGCCATGACCCACTGGTACTTCGAGGCGACCACTCGTACCCACAGGTCGAGGAACTTGGCGTCGGCGCCGACCAGGATGCGCGTCTTATTCTTGCGGACGCCGTTGATGATGACGTCGGCGGCGTCCTCGGAGGTCATGCGGGCGAGGTAACGATCGAAGAAGTTGGCCGTCGCGGTGGCGTCGTGATCGCCGGAGACGGTCGCGTTGCGGGCGATCGCGGTCTTGATGCCGCCCGGGTGCACACACGACACCTTGACCGGGTGCTTGGCGACGATCATCTCCTGGTTCAGCGCCTCGGTGAATCCCCGGACGGCGAACTTCGCGGCGTTGTACGCGGCCTGACCGGGCTCGGAGAGGAGGCCGAACAGCGATGAGGTGTTGACGATGTGGCCGTCACCGGAGGCGATGATGTGCGGCAGGAAAGCCTTGGTGCCGTTGACCACTCCCCAGAAGTCGACGTCGACGACGCGCTCGATGTCCTTGAACTCGGTGCGTTCGATCTCGCCGTGGTGGGCGATCCCGGCGTTGTTGAAGATGACGTTGACCCGGCCGTAGTGGGCGACGACGGTCTCGGCGTAGTCAAGGACCGCCTCGCGCTCGGCGACGTTGAGGATCTGCGAGTGCACCTCGCCGCCGGCCTCGGTGATCAGTCGCTCGGTGACCGCGAGCCCGTCCGGATTCACATCGGAGATGGCCAGTTTCGCGCCGAGACGGGAGAGCTTGACCGCGAGGTCGCGGCCCATACCCGAGCCCGCGCCGGTGACGACGACGACCTTGTCGCGAAAGTCCTTCATGAATACCTTCTTTCGTGTGGTGGGAGTTGTTCAGCCGCCGACGCCGGCGGTGGGAGCGGAGGTGAGTTGCGCGGGCACGGTGCTCGCGGCATGGCTGATGTCGTAGGCGGCCACGTCGAACTTTCTTGTCTCGCGCCGGAAGTCGAAGGTGAACCCCGGCCACAGCGTGGTGATGTTGCCGTGGACGTCCTTGTACCAGGAGGCGCATCCGCCGTTGACCCAGACGCTGTTGCGGAGTTTGTGGGCGATGCCGGCGTTGTAGCGGCGCTGTGCGGCCTCGGTCACCTCCACGCGCGTCGCCCCGCGGGCGCGCACGGTGGCGATGTAGTCGACCAGATAGTTCAGCTGGGACTCGATCATGTACACCATCGAGGTGTGGCCCAGACCGGTCGACGGACCGATCATCAGCATCATGTTCGGGAAACCGTGGACGAATGAGCCCTTGTACCCCTGCATCCCGATCTCGTCCCATACATTCGCCAGGCTGCGTCCACCGACGCCGACGATGTGGGAGAAGACCGGGGAGTCGGTGACGTGGAAGCCGGTCGCCACCACCAGGATGTCGATGTCGTGGGCCGCGCCGTCGGCGGTGACGATGCCGGTCTCGGTGACCCGCGTGATCGGATCGGTGACCAGATCGACGTTCGCGCGATCGAGGGCGGGGTACCAGGTGTTGGATCGCAGAATGCGCTTGCAGCCGATCTGGAAGTCGGGGGTGACGGCCTTGCGCAGTTGCGGGTCGCGGATTCCGCGGAAGATGTTGGCGCGGGCCAGCATTTCGACCGGCTTGAGTGCCTTCGGCGAATACGTCATGCCGAAGGCGATGAACTCGTTGAAGGTGTAGATGCCGGCCCGTGAGGCGGTTTGAACGGCCGGAATGTGCGTGAAGGCCCAGCGCTCGACCGGGGTGTAGGGACGCTCGGTGCGCGGAACGATCCACGGCGCGGTGCGCTGATAGACGTCGAGATGTCCGGCGACCTTGGCCAATTCGGGAACGATCTGGATCGCCGAGGCGCCGGTGCCGATCACCGCGACGCGCTTGCCGGCGAAGTCCACCGAGTCGTCCCAGCGGGCCGAGTGCATGATGGTGCCGCCGAACGAGTCGATGCCGTCGATGTCGGGAAGGTTCGGCTCGCACAGCGGGCCGACCGCACCGACGAGATGACGTGCGCGATAGGTGTTCTCGGCGCCGTCGGTGACCGTCGAGACGATCCAGTGGGCGGTGTCCTCATCCCAGCGGGCTTCGGTGACCTCGGTGCCGAATCGTGCCTTCGCGCGTACGCCGTGCTCGTCGGCGACGGCGTTGATGTAGCGGTGGATCTCCGGCTGATGGGAGTAGGAGCGCGACCACTCGGGATTCGGTGCGAACGAGTACGAGTACAGGTTCGACGCCACGTCGCAGGCGGCGCCGGGGTAGGTGTTGTCGCGCCAGGTGCCGCCGAAGTCGCTGCCGCGGTCGAGGATGACGTAATCGTCGATGCCGCGCTGCGCGAGCTTGATGGCCGCGCCGAGGCCGGAGAACCCGGCTCCGACGATGGCGATCTCTACATCATGCGTTGTCATGGTGACTGAGCTTAGTGAGCTATTGAACGAACGTCAATAGCTATTGAACAAGAATCAATAAGCTACGATGTACCCCGTGAGCACGTCGAAGACCAGCATCTCGAGTCCGGGTACCTCGGGTTCCGGTACTTCCGGCCGTCGTACCCGCATGAGTCCGTCGGCGCGACGTGACCAGTTGATCGCACTCGGTCTCGAGATGGTCGGCAACCGACCGCTGGAGCAGGTGTCCATCGACGCCATCGCCGAGGTGGCCGGGGTGTCGCGCGCCCTGCTGTTCCATTATTTCGAGTCCAAACAGGACTTTCATGTGGCGATCGCGCGCGCCCAGGCGCAGGAGATGCTCGATTGCACAGCACCCGATGACTCCCTGGGGGATCCGCTGCTGATCCTGGGAGCGTCGATGTCGGCGTTCGTCGACTACGTCACCGAGAACCGAACCGCGTACATGGCGTTGATCCGCGGATCGGCCAGCGCCGACCCGGCGATGCGAGCCGTCACCGACCAGACTCGGACGGTCATGGTCGAGCGGATTCTCGAGCGCGCGGGCGGGCTCGGCATCGAGAGCACCGCGTCGGTGCGGTTGGCGGTCGCCGGGTGGATTGCCTTCGTCGAGGAGGTGACGATCAATTGGCTCGCCGACGCACCGATTTCCCGGGCTGAGCTCCTCACCCTGATCACCACCTCCCTTCCCGCGCTCGCTGTGAGTGCCGACGGATGAGATCGTTGCGCGGCACAGGTCAGGAGGGGGCCGACTCGCGCGAGAGGGTGATCGCCGTACCCAGCAGCCGGCGTGCGTTGGTCAACCGCCGCCGGTAGGTGGGTCTGGCGAGAAGTGCCAGCCCGCCGGCGAGGACGGGGACGCACAGGCCCCAGTGCGGGTTGATCGCGATCAGCGTCGCCGCGACCACGAGCAGTGCTGCCGCCGCGAGCATGATCGACAACCGGATTCTGCGTAACTCGTTGGCGCCGTTGATAACCGCCTTTACTCCGTCGGCGTGCCAACCCGTGGCGCAGTCGGGACAGGACCATCGTGGCGATGCGGAGCTCATCAACTGTGCGGTACTGGTTCCGCAGGAGCATCGTACGGTCAGCCCGACGGTCGCGGTCATGCCGTTTCCCCTGTGGTCCTCGACACCGTCGCGCCTGCAACTGCGGCCTGTGTGACGACCGGGATGTCCATCGTCTGGTCCCGCACGGTGAACCGGGCGCGTTCCTGCACCACACGGCGGTAGATGTAGAGGGCGCAGCCGAGCACCAACAGTGCCAGGCCGACGATGAACTCCCGGATTCCGCCGTATCCGGTCATCGAGAACGAGGTTGCGCCGACCGCGAGCAGCAGGCAGTTGAAGAGGGCCAGTGCGGCGGCCACCCACAGCCAGGGGGTTGACAGCCGCATGGGGCGGGGCAGGTCGGGGCGGTCCCTGCGTAGCAGCAGGACCGCCGACAGCGCGAAGACGTGGCAGAGTACGTAGCCCATGTTGCTCGCCGCGAGCACCGCAACCGTTGTCGGGAGCAGCAGCACGGCGCAGATGTTGAGGACGACGTCGACATACATTCCGCGATTGGGCACATTGTGTTTGTTGACGTGGTCGAACCACGTGATCGTCATGCCACTGCGAGCCATGCCGTAAAGGGTGCGGGCGCCGCCGGCGCTCGCCGCGTTCATCCCGAGCAGGAAGCTGCCGATCATGAAGATGATGACGACATTCGATGCGGCACCACCGATTTCGCGATGGAGGAGATCGGCGTAGAAGCCCATGGGTGCATCGGCCATCGCTTGCTGGCTCACCACGCCGCCGAGTGCCACGGGCAGGAGCGCATAGACGCCGAGGCAGAACATGGCCGAGCGGATCAGCGCCTTGTGGGTGTCGCGTTCGGTGTCGTGGTATTCCGGGGCGAATGTCGCACACACCTCGATCCCGTAGGCCGACCACGCGTTGAGGTAGAGCCAGACGAGTCCGAGTTGTACTGCACCCCAAGGACTGCCCGCAGCGCCGAGCAGCCCCCAGGAGAGGTGTGAGAACGAGAAGTCGGACAGGAAGAACGGGACGATCATGAACAGGATCAGCGGAACGAACAGGAGTGTGCCGGTGAGGTAGCCCATCAGCTTCATCGGTTTGACGCCCAGCGAATTGATGATCCACAACGCGATGATCAGGCCCACCGCGATCAGTCGGGGCAGATCGAGGTGGACGATGTGGGTGACACTCCAGGTCTGGCTTGGAAACCATTGGGCCTGAACGAGACTGCCGGTGGTGAGCCCGAAGATCGCCAGGACCGACGACCATCCGGCCCAGTAACCGATGGCCGACATGGGGCCGGCGAGGCTGAACCGTGACCGCCATCCTTCGAAGGCGTACATCGCGATACCGCCGGAGTGCTCGGGGAACATCGTTGCCGGTTCGGTGTAGATCTTGTTCTGCAACACGGCGATGATCATCGACCCGAGCCAGAAGGCGAGCGCACCGAGGGCGCCGATCTGGCCGGTCGTGTAGCCGATCCCGGCAATGATGAAACCGGGGTTGGACAGCGTCATCACGAAGCCGTCGTACCAATGCATGGTCTTGAGCAGTCGGCGCTCGTCGACGACTGCGACGGCGGTTTCGGTGGAGTGGTGGTCGGCGGTCAGGGCGGCTGTCACGGACGGCGCCGCGTCCGAGTGATCGGAAGAGAGAGACATGGGGTGGAGTCCTTCGGAGAGGAGAGCTGCGATCCTGGCAGAGCCATGCCGTCGAGGAATCCACTGGCGGGGTGCTCTGTCAACCAATAGGAAACTCGCGCAGTGTTGCGCCAGTGTCACCCGTCTGTTTCTTCTTACGATACAAGTCTACCAAGGGTAGACGATTCGTACTGTTTGTTCGATTTCAACGGCCCTCTCCGGTCTTATCGAGGCCCGCAACCCGACGGCAGTGACAAAGACGGCAGCGATGACAAAGACGGCAGCGATGACAAAGACGGCAGCGATGACAAAGAGGCCGTACCCGGGAAATTCCCGGATACGGCCTCTCGCGGTTCGAAGAACGTCAGGCGAAAGCCCCGTCGATGATCTCGGCCTGCTCGACGGCATGAACCTTGCTCGACCCCGACGACGGCGCCGACATCGGACGCCGCGACAGCCGGCGCAGACCCTTGAGCAGGTCCGGCAGCAACTCGGGCAACCACAGACCCAGGAACGGCCACGGGCCCTGGTTGGCCGGCTCCTCCTGCACCCATGCGAAGTCCTCGGCGTTCGGGTAGCGCTCGAGGGTGTCGCGCAGCCGGCGATGCGGCACCGGGTAGAGCTGCTCGACGCGCACGATGGCGATGTCGTCCCGCTCGTCCTTCTCACGGCGCGCGGCGAGCTCGTAATACAGCTTGCCGCTGACCAGCAGCACGCGCTTGACCTTGTCGCGGTCGGCGTCGGAACCCTTGGCGGCGAAGTGCGGGTCGTCGATCACCGAGCGGAACTTGTCCTCGGTGAAGTCCTCGACCGGCGACACCGCAGCCTTGTTGCGCAGCATCGACTTCGGGGTGAAGACGATCAGCGGGCGGCTGATGCCGTCGAGGACGTGACGACGCAGCAGGTGGAAGTAGCTCGCCGGCGTCGACGGCAGCGCCACGGTCATCGATCCCTCGGCGCACAGCTGCAGGAAACGCTCGATGCGACCGGAGGTGTGGTCGGGGCCCTGGCCCTCATGGCCGTGGGGGAGTAGCAGCACCACGTCGGAGCGCTGGCCCCACTTGGCCTCGCCGGAGCTGATGAATTCGTCGATGATCGACTGCGCGCCGTTGACGAAGTCGCCGAACTGCGCCTCCCACAGGACCAGTGCGTCCGGGTTGCCCACCGAGTAGCCGTACTCGAAACCGACGACCGCGAACTCCGACAACGGCGAGTCGTAGACCATGAAGCGGCCGAGGGACTCACCGTCGCGCGGTGTCAGATGGTTCAGCGGGGTGTACTCCGACCCGTTCTCCCGGTCGATCAGCACCGAGTGGCGCTGGGTGAAGGTGCCGCGACGCGAGTCCTGGCCGGACAGGCGCACCGTACGGCCCTCGATGACCAGCGATCCGAAGGCGAGCAACTCCGCGAACGCCCAGTCGATGCCACCCTCGGTGGACATCTCATGACGACGCTTGAGCACCGGCTTGACACGCGGATGCGGATCGAAGCCCTCGGGCACGTTGAAGAACGCGTCACCGATCTCGGCGAGCACCGACTTGTCGACGGCGGTCACCAACTTCTGCGGCAGCGGCTGATCGGCCTCGACCGACTCCGACGGTTCGGGACGGAACTTCTCGAGCTCCTTGACCTCGTTGAACACCCGCTCCAGCTGACCCTGGTAGTCGCGCAGGGCGTCCTCGGCCTCCTTGGTGGAGATGTCACCACGACCGATGAGGGCCTCGGTGTAGGACTTGCGGACCCCGCGCTTGGTGTCGATCACGTCGTACATCGCTGGCTGGGTCATCGACGGGTCGTCGCCCTCATTGTGGCCGCGACGGCGGAAGCAGACGAGGTCGATCACCACGTCCTTGTGGTAGGTCTCGCGGTAGTCCACGGCCAGCTTGGCGGCCCACACGCAGGCCTCCGGGTCGTCGCCGTTGACGTGGAAGATCGGCGCACCGATCATCTTCGCGACGTCGGTGCAGTACTCCGAGGACCGTGAGTGCTCGGGCGCGGTGGTGAAGCCCACCTGATTGTTGACCACGATGTGCACGGTGCCACCGGTGCGGTAGCCGGGCAGCATCGCCAGGTTCAGCGTCTCGGGCACGACGCCCTGGCCGGCGAATGCGGCGTCGCCGTGCAGCATCAGCGGCAGGATCGAGAACTGCTGGTCCTCGTCGAGCTGATCCTGCTTGGCGCGCACGAGACCCTCGAGTACCGGGTCGACCGCCTCGAGATGACTGGGGTTGGCCGTCAGCGAGACGTTGATCTCGTTGTCGCCGAACATCTGGTAGTACTTGCCCTCGGCACCGAGGTGATACTTCACATCGCCCGAACCGTGGGCCTGCGACGGATTCAGATTGCCCTCGAACTCGGTGAAGATCTTCGAGTACGGCTTGCCGACGATGTTGGCCAGCACATTGAGGCGACCACGGTGCGGCATGCCGATGACGACCTCACCGAGACCGTGCTCGGCGCTCTGGTCGATCACCGCGTCCATCATCGGGATCACCGACTCCGCGCCCTCGAGCGAGAAGCGTTTCTGCCCGACGTACTTGGTCTGCAGGAACGTCTCGAAGGCCTCGGCCGCGTTGAGCTTGGACAGGATGTACTTCTGCTCGGCCACCGGGGGCTTGACGTGCTTGATCTCGACCCGCTCCTGCAGCCAGCGCTGCTGATCGGGTTCGAGGATGTGGGTGTACTCGACACCGACGTGGCGGCAGTAGGCGTCACGCAGGATCGACAGCACATCGCGCAACTTCATCTTCTGCTGCCCGTGGAAGCCGCCGACGTTGAACGTGCGGTCGAGGTCCCACAGCGTCAGGCCGTAGGTGAGGATGTCGAGGTCGGGATGGCTGGTCCGCGCATCGCTGTCCATCATCAACGGGTCGATGTCGGCCATCAGATGGCCGCGATTGCGGTATGCCGCGATCAGCTCGAGCACACGGGTGTTCTTGTCGACCGCACCCGCAGGGATGTCCCGACGCCACCGGATCGGCTCGTAGGGGATGTGGAAGGCGGTGAAGATCTCGTCGTAGAACGCGTCGTCGAGGAGCAACTCGTGGATGCGGCGCAGGAAATCGCCGGACTCCGCGCCCTGGATGATGCGGTGATCGTAGGTGGACGTCAGCGTCATCAGCTTGCCGACGCCGAGCTCGGCGATCTGTTCGTCACTGGCGCCCTGGAACTCCGCCGGATACTCCATCGCGCCGGCGCCGATGATCGCGCCCTGCCCCTTCATCAGCCGCGGCACCGAGTGCACGGTGCCGATGGTGCCGGGGTTGGTGAGCGAAACCGTCACGCCCGCAAAGTCTTCCGCGCCGAGCTTGCCGTCGCGGGCGCGCCGCACGATGTCCTGGTAGCCGGTGTAGAACTCGGCGAACCCCATCGTCTCGCACTTCTTGATGGCGGCGACCACCAGCGTGCGGTTGCCATCCTTGCCGACGAGGTCGATGGCCAGGCCGAGGTTGGTGTGGGCCGGGGTGACGACGTTCGGCTTGCCGTCGACCTCGGCGAAATGCCGATTCATGTTCGGGAACGACTTGATCGCCTGCACGATCGCGTAGCCGAGGATGTGGGTGAAGCTGATCTTGCCGCCACGGGTGCGGGCGAGATGGTTGTTGATGACGATGCGGTTGTCGATCATCAGCTTCGCCGGAACGGCGCGAACACTGGTGGCCGTGGGGATCTGCAGCGACGCCGCCATGTTCTTGGCGATGGCGGCGGCCGGTCCGCGCAACACCTTGGTCTCGTCCTCGGTGGCCGCGGGCGCCGCCGCCGCGGGCTTGGCCACCGGCTCCTTGGCGGGGCGATCCTTCTGCGACTGCGACGACCCGTCGCGGCTGGCGACGCTGCGGCCGGAGGCGGCCTTGGTCGCCGACGCCTCGCGGGCGGGGGTCTTGCGGGTGCTCGTCGCACGCGGCTCGGGACCCTGATCGAGGGTCACGCCCTGCTTGCGCTGCGGGGCGGGCTGGGAGTCGGTCGACGTGGCTGGGCTGGGCTTGGCAGTGCTGGGCTTGGTCGGGCTGGGCTTGGTGGGGCTGGGCTGGGCCGGGGCGGACGCCGAGCCGTTGCCGGCGGCGCCGTTCGCGGATGCGGCGCGGGCACCCGTCCCGTTCGACGACCCGCTCGCGCCGGTGTCGCCACCGTTCGGTGTGTAGTTCTTCAGAAGGTCGTGCCAACTCGGGTCCACCGAGTTCGGATCCTTCTGGTACTGCTGGTACATTTCCTCGCCCAGCCATTCGTTCTGTCCGAAGTCGGTTTCGGATGTCGAACTGCTCACAGCGGTTTCTCGCCTCAATTCCCTGAAGGTGTCGGGTCGCCACGTCACGACGAAAGTCTCTTGTGAAGATCGTCGTGAACCACCTGCCGATGGTACGCGCCCACCACGCTGTGGACGTCGTGAGTCCCACCTCACCGAGGGCGCACGTCGTCGGGTCGCCGCCGGGCGCCGGTGAACTCAGCGGATGAGTTCGTCGGCAGGTTCGATACCGTCGGCGTCCGGGTCGACACCGGCATCCCAGAACGCGCGGTACCTACCGCCCAACGTGAGCAGATCGTCGTGTGTTCCCATCTCCACGATCCGGCCGCCGTCGACCACCGCGATCACATCGGCGCGCGCCGCGGTCGCGAGGCGATGCGCGACGATCACCGACGTCCGGCTGCGGGTCACCGCGTCGCCGGCGGCGAGCACCATCGCCTCGGTCGCCTGGTCGAGGGTGGCCGTCGCCTCGTCGAGCAGGAGTAGGTCGGGTTCGACGAGCTCGGCTCGCGCGAGCGCGATGAGCTGGCGCTGCCCGGACGACAGTCCGGCCCCGCGCTCGCCGATCGGGTGCCGCATGCCGCCCGGCAGACCGGCGATCATCGTCGTGGCACCGACCGCGGCGGCGGCGGCGGCGATCTGTTCGTGGTCGGCGTCGGGCCGCCCGTAGGCGATGTTGTCGGCGACGGTGCCGGTGAACAGGTGCGGTTCCTGCGGCACGATGCCGATGTGGCGGCGATAGCCGCGCAGCGTGAACCGGCGGATGTCGGTGCCGTCCATCCGCACGACACCGTCGGTGGGGTCGTAGAACCGGGCGAGCAGTTTCACGATCGTGGACTTGCCGGCGCCGGTACGGCCCACCAATGCCAGGGAGGTGCCGGCGGGGATGTGCAGGTCGATGCCGCCGAGCGCATCGACGCTCGCCCCCGAATACCGGAACGCGACGTCGTCGAGGCGCGCGTCACCGGTGAACCGTGCAACCCCGGGATCGATGGCATCGCTGCGTTCGGCGACGGTCGTCTCGGTACGCAAGAGGTCGGCGATGCGCCGCAGACCGACGACCGCCTGCTGATAACCGTCGAAAACCTGTGAAAGTTGTTGTACAGGACCGAACAACAGCGACAAGTAGAGGATGAAGGCGACCAGGGTGCCCGCCGACAACGCGCCCGTCGTGATCTGGTGCGCGCCGACCGCGATCGTCGCCGCGGTCGCCAGATCGCTGCACAACGTGATGAACGGGAAGTAGACCGAGATCGCCCGCTGCGAGGTCATTCGCGCGCGTACCCAGTCCAACGTCAGCCCGGTGAAGCGGCGGGTGGCCGGGGCGGTGTTGCGGTAGGCCTGGGTGGTCTTGATGCCGGCGATGTTCTCCTGGAAGTCGGCGTTGACCGCACTGACCAGTTCTCGGGAGCGCGTGTAGGCGCGTGAGGCGATCCGACGGAAGACCACGGTCGCCACGATCAGGACCGGCAGCACCGGCAGGATCAGCGCGCCGAGTTCGAGGTCGGTGAACAGCATCGCCACGGTGACCCCGACCAGCGTCAGCACCGCCACGATCGCGGTCGACAGGCCGGTCTGCAAAAACGTCGAGAGGGCGTCGACGTCGGTGGTCATCCGCGTCATGATGCGCCCGGACAACTCGCGCTCGTAGTAGTCGAGGCCGAGTCGCTGCAGGTGCGCGTAGCTGCGCACACGCAAGCCGAACAGCACTCGTTCACCCGCGCGGGTCGAGTACAGCGTCATGCCCGCGGCGGCGAACCAGCCGAGCACGACGGTGCCCACGCCGATCCCGGTCGCGATGAGCAGGGTGCGTTCGTCGGTGTGGGTGGCCGCGTCGATGACGGTGCGTGCCAACGACGGGAAGACCAGCCCGGTGAGGGTGTCCACGCCGATCGCCACGATGGCCAGGGCCAGCAGCCAGCGCACCGGCGCCAGGATCTGCCACAGCGAGAAATGCGGATTCTCCACCCGCATCGCGTCGACGTCGACCCGCGGATCCTCGTCGGCGGGCCGCAATCGTGCGACGGAGGCGAGCAGGGCCGGGGTGGCGGGCATGGCACCCAATGCGCCGGCGATCCCCGCGCCCCGACCGCCACGGCCCCCGGTTCCACCGGCCGGCGCGGCGCTCCCGGCGCGGGTGGTCGAATCCTCTTCCGGCGCAGGCGCATCGGCGGGCCACAGGTCCTCGGTGTGTTGCGGCGGCGCCGGGGTGAACGTTGCGGCGGCGTCGTCGGCGATCGACTGGACCGGCGACATCAGCGCACGGAAACGCGGGCTGCGCTCTTCGAGCTCGGCGACGGTGCCCACGTCGACGATACGGCCCTCGTCGAGGACGGCGACACGATCGGCGAGCATGAGGGTCGACCGCCGGTGCGCGAGCACCAGCATGGTGGGCCGGTCGGTGGAGCGGTCACGCAGACGGTGCAGGATGCGTGACTCGGTGGAGGCGTCGACCGCCGAGGTCGCATCGTCGAGGACGAGCAAGCGGGGGTCGGCGTAGAGCGCACGTGCCAGGGCCACCCGCTGGCGTTGCCCGCCGGACAGGGTGAGGCCGCGCTCGCCGACGACGGTGTCGAATCCGTCGGGCAGTGCGGTGATGAAGTCGAGGGCGTCGGCGTCCCGGGCGGCGGCGAGCAGGCGCGGCGCCACCGGCCCGGAGCCGGGAGTGGGGGACTGCTCGGGACGATCGCCGAGGGTGATGTTGGTGGCAATGGTGTCCGAGTACAGGAATGGCTCGTCGAAGACGACGCCCACCGCCGAGTGCAGGGCATCCGCAGAGAGTTCGGAGAGCGGATGACGCGTCGAGGAATCCGGTCCGGACAGCAGCGCGATGGTGCCGCGGTCGGGGCGTCGGTGGCGGCTGACGAGATCGGCGAGGGTCGACTTGCCCGATCCGGGCGGACCGACGACGGCGACGCATTCGCCCGGCGCGATCTGCAGATCGATACCGTCGAGGACGGTGCGGTCGTCGTGGCCGAACACCACACCGGACAACTCCAGTCCCAGCGGGCCGTCGGGCAGACCGGCGGTGTTCGCGTCGTCGGGGTCGGTGGGTGCGTCGACGACGTCGTAGACCCGCTCCACCGCGGCGCGGGCGAGTTGACCGCTGACCACCACGTTGGTCAGCAGTCGCGCGAGGGTGGTCATGGTCGTGACGTAGGTCGCGAACGCGAGGAAGGTGCCCGCGGTGATCGACCCGTTGAGGGTGAGGTAGCCACCGACACCGATGACCGCGACCAGGCCGAGTTGCGGGATCGCCGACATGGTCGGGGTGAAGTATGAGTTGATCTTGCCCGCACGCAGCCGCTTGGCGAAGAGATCGCGTCCGAGTCCGACGAGTTCATCGACGGCGCGCGTCTCCTGCCCGAACCCCTTGACGACGCGGACGCCGGTGACCGTCTCCTCGACGTGTTGTGCCACATCGGCGGCGGCCTGCTGCGCCGACCAGGTGGCCGCGAACAATCGGCGGCGGGTGGTGAGCACGACCACGGCCACCATCGGCAGGATCGCCAGCGAGATCACGGTGAGCAGTGGCGAGAGATAGAGCATGATGCCCAGCGCGATCACCACCTGGACCGCGGCGCCGGCGGAGAGCGGCACCATCGCCAGCAGTCCCTGCACGATCTGCAGATCCGAGATCGACCGCGAAACGACCTGGCCGGTACGGATGTCGGTCTGGGTGGCGCCGTCGAGATGAAGTAAGGTACGTAAGAGCTTGAGCCGCAACGCATTCTGCACCGAAATCGACAGCTGACCCGCGGTCAGCCGGCGACCGAACTGGCAGAAATACCGCACGATCGCGAGGCCGATCATCGCGACCACGATCGTCGGGATGGTCCACGAACCGGGGATGCCGGTGGCGCGGTCGAGGGCCGCGCGCGCGAGCAATGGCGCGACCAGGTCGACGCCAACCGCCACCAGGGTGACCGTCAACGTCACCATCACGAGCCGGCGGTACTGCACGCATTCGGCGGTCAGACGGCGCACCCAGCCGCGTCCACCGTCGTCGGGTGAGCCGGCTTCCGGAACGACCGGCCCGGTGGCGGGTGGATCGACCTGGGTCCAGCGGGTCGAGGCGGTCACGGGTTGCCGCGGGGCAACCAGGGGTCGGAGACAACGGTGCCGTCGAGCGTCCAGTGCTGTGGTGGGGGACCGAAGGCCTCGCGCGCATTGGCGATCACCCGCCTGCCCAGCACCCGGTTACCCGCTCCGCCGATGACCGCCCCGATACCCGCGGGGAGGAGGCGGCCGATCACCAACGGAGCGCGTTTGAGTGCGTACTTCTTGGCGATCCGGTTCATCAGGTTCTTGTTGAGTTTCGCGAAGGCGCCACTCGGGGCCGAGGCGCGCCCGAGTCGGCGTAGGGCGCCACCCTGCGTTCCGACGACACGGCCGAGGATGCTCAGGCCCTCCTCGCCGAGGGCGACGGTCAGGACCAGCGTCTTACGACGTTCGCTCTCATGCACCCCGATGCCGTGCACCTCGGCGATCGCGAGTGCCAGCAGCGCCGACGCCTCGAGGAACAGCGCTGTCTCACCGGTCATCGCGCCCAGTGCGGTGAACGTGCCGACGCCGGGGACCGCGGCGGTCGCGCCGACCGCCGACCCGGACCCGGTGACCGCGGTGAGATAGCGCTTCTCCAGGCGGGTGATGATCTGGGCGGGGGAGTCGTCGGGATGCTTCTCCCGAAGCGCCCGAACATACTTGGCGACAGCGGGTGCCTGCAGCCGCTGCGCCTTGTCGAGCATGTTGCCGGTGAACTCCACCGACCGCCCGGACGCGGGAGTCGTCTTCTCGCTCATGACGTCGGCACCCAGTGCTCGGCGGGGACGACCTCGGCGGGACGCGGGGGTGGTGGCGGGGTGCCGTCGCCGAACGGGGCGCCGCCGAGCTCCTCGCGGTGGTGCGGGGTCAGCCAATTGCGCAGGTCGGGGCCCTGCGGAACGATCCCGGTGGGATTGATGTCGCGGTGGACGATGTAGTAGTGCTGCTTGATCTGGGTGAAATCGGTGGTGTCGCCGAAGCCCGGGGTCTGGAAGAGGTCGCGGGCATAGGCCCACAGCACGGGCATCTCGGCGAGTTTGGTCCGATTGCACTTGAAGTGGCCGTGATAGACGGCGTCGAACCGCGCCAAGGTGGTGAACAGTCGCACGTCGGCTTCGGTGATGGTGTCGCCCACCAGGTATCGCTGTGTCGCGAGTCGTTCGGAGAGCTCGTCGAGCTTGGTGAACAGCCGTGCGTAGGCCTTGTCGTAGGAGTCCTGACTACCGGCGAAACCGCATCGGTAGACGCCGTTGTTGACCTCGGTGTACACCCCTTTGTTGACGGCGTCGATCTCGTCGCGCAGATGCTCGGGGTAGAGCTGCGGTGCGCCGTCGCGGTGGTGATCGGTCCACTCGAGTTCGAAGTCGATGGTGATCTGCGGGAAGTCGTTGGTGACGACCTCGCCGGTCGGGATGTCCACGATCGCGGGCACGGTGATGCCCTTGGGGTAGCCGGGGAAACGCTTGTCGTAGGCGTCCTTGAGGCGGGGGATGCCGAGCACCGGATCGACACCGCCGGGGTCGAGGTCGAAGGTCCACGAGTCGGCGTCGTGGGTGGGTCCGCACAGGCCGAGGGAGATGGCGTCCTCGAGTCCGAGGAGC
>NZ_MVPX01000147.1:0-17281 GCF_002043085.1 Gordonia sp. i37
GGGGGGGGGGGGGGGGGAGCCGGTAGCGGCCGGCTTCGACGGGATAGCCGTCCCGGCCGTCCCGGGTGATGCGGGTCTCGATGTATTTGGTGTCGCGGACGAACTCCTGGCCGCCGGTGACGTACGAACCCTGCGTGCCGGACGTTGACGAGCCGGATGAGCCCGCTGCTGCGGGGGTGGTGTCGGTGCCCATGACGACCACACTAATCAGCGCTCACGACATTGGCACCGAACACTCCAGGGTGTATATTCCACGTGGAATATTTGGTGTGGGTCGAAAGGTGGGCGTCGTGGGTGCCGGTCGCGGTGGGGGTGAGCATGTGTTGGCTCCGTTGGCGGTGCTGGTGCTCGGGCTGCTCGCCGAACAACCGTTGCACCCGTACGAGATGGTGCAGATCACGCTCGAGCGACGTGAGGATCGACTGGTGAAGTTTCGGCCGGGCACGCTCTACCACACGGTCGACCGGCTTCTCGGGAACGGACTGATCGAGGTCCACGACGTCCGACGCGAGGGCAACCGGCCCGAACGCACCGTCTATGCGATCACCGAGGCCGGACAGGAGGCGCTCGTGGTCAATCTCGAGCGCATCCTCGCCCAGCACTCACCCGAGTATCCCGAGCTCTACCTCGCGCTGTCGGAAGCCCATGCCCTTCCCCGGCCGCGGGTGATCGAGTTGCTCTCGGCCCGCATCGAGGCGATGCGCGCCGATCTCGCGCAGTTCGTCGACGCCGCCGAGTGGGCGTCGGGCAAGGGCATCCCGGAGATGTTCTTCCTCGACGCCGGCTGTCGGATCGTCACCCTGCGGACCCAGATCGAGTGGCTCGCCGGTCTTCTCGGCCGTCTGGAGTCCGGAGAGATCGAATGGCTCGACGACCCGGATTCGCCCTATGCCGCCATGCAGCACATGTTCTCCTCCCTACAGTCTCCACAGAAAGTGACCCCGCAATGAGTACGTCCACCTCCCCGGCGGCGGTGACCAACCGCCCCTGGCTGTCCCTGATGGCGCTGTGCGTCGGGTTCTTCATGATCCTCGTAGACATGACGATCGTCGCCGTCGCCCAACCCGAGATCCAGGTCGCCCTGCGCACCGACGTCAACGGCATCGTGTGGGTCACCAGCGCCTACCTGCTCACCTACGCCGTACCGCTGCTGATCACCGGACGGCTCGGTGACAAATACGGCCCCAAACTCGTCTACCAGGTCGGGCTGGTCGTCTTCACCGCCGCGAGTGTGTGGTGCGGTTTCGCCGGTTCGATCGGTGAACTGATCGCCGCACGCGCCCTCCAGGGCATCGGTGCCGCGCTGATCACCCCGCAGACCATGGCGCTCATCACCCGGATCTTCCCGCCCGAGAAGCGCGGCGCGGCCATGGGCGTGTGGGGCACCGTCGCCGGTGTCGCCACCCTGGTCGGCCCGCTGCTCGGTGGGATCCTCACCGACCAATTCGGTTGGGAGTGGATCTTCTTCGTGAACCTGCCGGTCGGCATCGTCGGGCTGATCCTCGCCGCCACCCTGGTGCCCTCGGTCGACACCCACGACCATTCCTTCGACTGGATCGGCGTGGTGCTGTCGGCGGTCGGTCTGTCGGCGCTCGTCTTCGGCATCCAGGACGGCGAGAAGTACGACTGGGCGGCCTGGATCTGGGCGCTGATCATCGGCGGCATCGCGGTGATGGCCGTCTTCATCTACTGGCAGTCGCGCATCCGCACCGAACCACTCGTGCCGCTCTCGCTGTTCAAGGACCGCAACTTCACCCTCTCCAACATCGGTATCGCGTCGATGGGTTTCGCGATCTCCGGCCTGATGATCCCCGTGATGTTCTTCCTGCAGCTCGTCGGCGGGATGTCGCCGACCCGCTCGGCGGTGATGATGGTGCCGATGGCGGTGCTCACCGGCATCCTCGCGCCGATCGTCGGTCGGGTCCTCGACAAGGTCCATCCCAGCGCGATCATCGCCACCGCGTTGCTGCTGCAGGCGATCGCCGTCGGCTGGGTCGGCGTGATCGCCCGCCCGTCGACACCGGTGTGGCAGTTGATCATTCCGATGTGTCTGATGGGCATTGCCTCGGCGGGCATCTGGGCGCCGCTGGCGGCGACGGCGACACGCAACCTGCCATGGCAACAGGCCGGCGCGGGAGCGGGGGTCTACAACACCACCCGGATGATCGGTTCGGTGATCGGCTCGGCGGCCGTCGGCGCCATCATGCAGACCCGACTGGCCGCCGAACTGCCCGGGGTGAACACCACCGAGCAGAGCAGTGCGGTCAGTCAGCTGCCCGCGTTCGTGCGTGAGCCGTTCGCCACCGCCATGGGCCAGTCGCTGTACCTGCCGGCCGGGGTGCTGCTGATCGGTGTTCTCGCCACGTTGTTCCTGACGCGGCCCAAGCACCAGGCGTCGCCGTTCACCGGGGCGGCCGCGGTCTCCAAGGGCGAGGTCGAGGGAGCCGGCGCGGCGTAGCCCGGTTCGTCGAGTCCGTCCCAGGTCGGGGGAGGTGCTGCGGGATGTCCCCGCGGCGCCTCCCCCGATCTGTCGGTGGCCGATCGTACGGTGTTGGACATGCGGATTCTGCACACCTCGGACTGGCACCTCGGCCGGACGTTCCACGGTGTCGAGCTCCTCTCCGATCAACGTCGGATGCTCGCCGACATCGCTGCGATCGTCGCCGCCGAGTCGGTCGACGTCGTCGTGGTGGCGGGCGATGTGTACGACCGTTCGGTTCCCTCGGCGGATGCGGTGTCCGTCTACGACGCCGGCCTGGGTGACATCGCCGCCGCCGGGGCGCAGATCGTCGTCACCTCCGGCAACCACGATTCACCGACCCGACTCGGTGCCGCATCGGCATTCGCGGCCGCGGGCGGACTGCACCTGCGCACGAGTGTGGCTGCCATCGACACACCGGTCCTGCTCGACGACGAGTTCGGCCCGGTGGCGTTCTACGGGATTCCCTACCTCGAACCCGACGCCGTCCGAAAGGCTTTCGACATCGATGCCCCGTGCGGTCATCAGGGCGTCCTGGGCGCGGCAATGGACCGGGTGCGCGCCGACGCCACCGCACGCGGCGCGCGTACCGTCGTCGCCGCCCACGCGTTCGTCAGCGGGGCCGTCAGTACCGGATCGGAGCGGTCCATCAGCGTCGGTGGGGTGGAAACGGTTGCCGCCGATACGTTCTCAGGGATCGATTACGTTGCGCTCGGTCACCTGCACTCACCGCAGGAGATCACCCCGGCGGTGCGCTACAGCGGCTCGCCGATGCCGTACTCCTTTGGTGAGAACAGTCATCGCAAGGGCGTGTGGCTCGTCGATCTCGATGCCGACGGCGTGACCGACGTTCGCCTGCACGAGCTGCCCGCCCTGCGTGGGTTGTCCTCCCTGCGAGGCACTCTCGATGAGCTCCTCGGTGACGAGAAGTACGCCGACGCGCATGAGCACTACATCGAGGCGACGCTCACCGACACCATCCGGCCGCTCGACGCGATGCGCCGACTGCGCGAGCGATTCCCCTACGCGGTGCACGTGCACTGGGAGCGACCGGAGGCCCTCGGTCGTCTCGATTACCGGTCGCGCATACGCGGACGCACCGACGCAGAGATCATCGCTGCCTTCGTCGGTGACGTCCGTGACGAGCCGTCCGTGGCCGAGCGGGACCTGATCGAGCGTGCGCTGCGTGAGGTCGTCGGCGAACCCGAAGTGGTCGAGGCCGGTGCTGCCGAGGTCGGTGCTGCTGACATCGAGGCCATCGAGGCCGATCAAGGGCAGTGGGCGCTGTTCGCCCTCGACACCGAACCGAAGTCGGCGTGAGGCGCCGCCGATGAGACTGCATCGTTTACGGATGACGGCGTTCGGGCCGTTCGCCGCGGACACCGAGATCGATTTCGACGCCCTCGGTGCCGACGGCCTGTTCCTGCTGCACGGGCAGACCGGAGCCGGAAAGACCTCGGTGCTCGACGCCGTGGCCTTCGCGCTGTTCGGCAGGGTGCCCGGTTCGCGGCAGGAGGGACGCCGACTGCACTCCGATCATGCTGATGCACAGCAGGTTCCGGAAGTGGAGCTCGAGGCCACCATCGGTGGCCGACGGATGCGCATCGTGCGCGCACCGGAATACCATCGACCCAAGAAGCGCGGAACCGGCACCACCAAGGTCCAGGCAAAGGCCACGATGACCTGGCTCGACGACTCGGGCCCGGCACTGACCCGGCTACCGGAGATCGGTGAGTCGATCACGCGACTGCTCGGGATGAGTGCCGATCAGTTCTTCCAGGTCGTGCTCCTCCCGCAGGGCGACTTCGCGCGATTCCTGCGCGCGAGCTCCGAGGATCGAGAAGCGTTGCTGGAGCGGCTGTTCGACACCGAGCGGTTCGGTGGGGTCGAGGAGTGGCTCAAGGACCGTGCCCGGCAGGCCGAATCAGCTCTCGGTGAGAAGGCGGCGGCGGTCGAACGCATCGCCGGTCAGATGGCAGCAGTGCTCGACTGCGAACCACCGGCGGAGGCGGAGATCGACTGGGCGCAAGGGTGTCTGGCCAACGCCCGGGAGACCGTCGAGTCCGCCCACCGGCGACTCGCCGCGGCGCAGGCCGAACTCGACGGTGCGCAGACAACACTCGCGAACGGAAATCGGCTGGCGGAGTTACGGCGTCGAGGCCTCGAGGCGCAGGCGCGATTGACTCAGCTCGATGCCGGAGCTGCCGATCTCGAGCAGGCACGCGTCGCGGCGCGGGCAGCTCGCGCCGCGGCACCGATCATTCCGCTCGCCGACGACCACGACGCCGCAGCGTCGGCTGCGGCCGCCGCGACCCGCGCATACGACTCTGCCGCAGCGGGATTCGCCGACCTACCCGAGGGAGCAGCGCTCGCGGGCTCCGACGCTGATCTCGATGCGGCGATCGAACGGTGGACCGGGGAGTCGGCGCGGTGGGAGCCGCTCGCGCGACGCGTCGAACAGCGTCCCACGCTGCTGACCGACCTTCGTCGGCTCGACGCCGAAGTGGCTGCCGCACAAGCCCGTACCGCTGAGCTGACCGGCATGCTGGAGGCCGCGCCGGACCGCCGTCAGGTTGCGGTGACCGCGTTGACGGCCGCATCCGAGGCGAGATCCGACGTGCAACGGCTCGCCGCCGACCGCGAACGATGCGAGGAGCTGGTCGCAGCGTTCGTCGCGCGGCAAGCGCTGGACGCCGAGCTCACGCATGCTCGGACGGAGGTGCTCGCCGCACGTGAATCACACACCGTCGCGCGCGAACACCACCTCGATCTGCGGGAGCGTCGGATCGCCGGCATGGCCGCCGAGCTCGCCTCGACGCTCACCCCGGGAGAGCCGTGCATGGTGTGCGGATCAACCGAGCACCCGGCGCCCGCCGACGCCGGCGAGCAGACCGACGTCGCGAAGACCGCGGAAGCCGCGGCGGCGGCCGCCGAAGATCGTGCGGCCGAGCGCCGGAGGCGAGCCGAGACGGCGCTGGCCACGCTCGAGGCACGCCGTGTGCACCTCGAGGAGGAGATCGGTGAGGAGTCCGCGGATGTGGTGCGATCGCGTCGACAGGCACTCGACCGTGAGCTCGCCGACGCCCGGACCCGGGTGGCGTCGATCCCGACCCTCGAACGCGCCGTCAACGCCATCGATGCCGAGATCGAGACCTGGCGCACCGAACTCGGCCGTCTCGCGGCGTCGACGTCCGCGCGCGCGGAACGCCGCTCGACGCTGCGTCGCGAGATCGACGATCTCGATGACGAGGTCGCACAGGCCACCGGCGGGCGGATCGGTGTCGATGAGCGACGTGCCGAGCTGGCCGAGCTGTGTCGTCGGGCTCGGGCCCTGCGCGATGCGCGAGCCGACCTGCACCGCGCGGTCCGACACCGTGACGACCTCGCCGGTCGACTCGAATTGCGGTTGTCCGAAGCCGGATTCAGTGATGTGGGGGCGCTGCGCGACGCGGCGGCGACGCCCGCGCAGCTCGATGCCTGGGAGACGATGATCTCTCGGGCGGCGGAGCTGCGCGCCGGCGCCCAGGAAACGATGGCAGACGCCGATGTCGCTGCGGCGCTGTCGACCGAGCCGGTCGACACCGGCGTTTTGTCGGAGGCGCTGGCGCAGGCCCAACGGCGGCAGGAGGCGGCGGCGCGTGAGCACGCCCTGGCCGCCCGAACGGTGACGCGACTCGAGGAGCTCGTCGCCGAGTTCTGGTCGGCGCTCGACGTGCTGGCACCGGCCCGGGAGCGGCACGCTCGCGTGCAGGGTCTGGCCGATCTGGTCGCCGGGCGCGGCCAGAACGCGCGCAAGATGTCGCTGCACTCCTATGTGCTGGCCTCGCGTCTCGAGGAGGTCTTGGTGGCGGCGTCGGTTCGGCTGCATCAGATGTCCTCGGGCCGTTACGAATTCGTCCACTCCGATGCGGCCGGTCCGCGCGGTCGCCGCGGTGGTCTGGGCATCGAGGTGCACGACGAGTACACCGGCGCCGTTCGTGCGGCCACCACGCTGTCCGGTGGAGAGACCTTCTTCGCCTCGCTGGCCCTGGCCCTCGGACTGGCCGATGTCGTGTCCGCGGAATCCGGTGGCCGCGTCCTCGACACCATCTTCATCGACGAGGGCTTCGGTTCCCTGGACCCCGAGGCGCTCGACCTCGTCATGGGCGTCCTCGACGAGTTGCGTTCGGGCGGACGGGTGGTCGGCGTCGTCAGCCACGTCGACGAGATGCGCGCGAGGATTCCGGCGCAACTGCACGTGGTGCGGGGGACCAACGGGTCCTCAGTGCGCATGGACGTCGTGGTGGGCGTGTCGTGACCTGCCGGATTGGGTTGCCGGACCGGAGTGCGCTACTCTAAGTGCCGCCCGTTGAGCCCCCGTAGCTCAGGGGATAGAGCGTCTGCCTCCGGAGCAGAAGGCCGCAGGTTCGAATCCTGCCGGGGGCACTGTGAATCTGGTTTGTTTCCGCTGGTCAGAAGGCTTTCCGCTCATCTCCTGACTCGGATTACTGGTTCATCCTATGACCCTGGTGGGCCAAGACTGGGCCAACCTGGCCCATCATGTCGGCTGTGTCGCCGTGATCTGCTTATCGATCGCGCTGGTCAGCGCCACGAGTTCGTCGGTGTACAGATGCGCGTAAATGTGCGCTGTGGTCTGAATCGATTCGTGGCCCATGCTGGCCTGGAGAAGTTTCAGGTCCGCGCCTGCTCGGCGCAATATCGAGGCGTACGTATGTCGGAGGTCGTGGACCCTCAAGCCCTTGTGACCGATGTTCGATGTTGCCTCGGCCCAGCGTACCGCTTTCACCCACGCATTCGGCCGCAAGCGATAGCGCAGCGGCGAAAGAAATGCCGGCGAGTTCGCCGACCGATCCCCAATCTGCTGCCGAAGCTCATCGACCAACACTTCAGGAATACCCACCGTCCGGCGGGCCGCTCGCGTCTTCGTACCCCGAACGTGGATACGCCGAGCCTTAAGGTCGATATCACCGACATTCAGCCCAGCGGCTTCACCGACCCGCAATCCTGTGAAAGCCAGGACAGGCACCAGATAACTCTGATCCACCGGTACACGATCATCTGAGGGCTTCGGGCGACACATCTCGCGCAGCCGCATCACCTCGGGCGTCGTGAGTACGTGCG
Organism: Gordonia sp. i37; assembly: GCF_002043085.1. Lineage (NCBI taxonomy): Bacteria > Bacillati > Actinomycetota > Actinomycetes > Mycobacteriales > Gordoniaceae > Gordonia > Gordonia sp. i37. The sequence goes on from NZ_MVPX01000147.1 coordinate 7,601, forward strand.
ACTCGCGACGGGGGAGCGGCGGCACCGTGACACCGAGCGCGGGGTTGGCCATGATCCAGCCCCGTTCCACGGCGTACGCCATGGTCTGGCGGAGCACCGACAGCGACTGTCGCTGCATACGCGGACCCACCCGTAGGTCGTTCAACCACTCCTGCACAGACGGGGTGTCCACCGACCCCACCGGCCACCCCGCGAACCTGGCATCGACATGCTTCCAGCCCGACGACCAGCATGCGGCCGTCTTAGCTTTGATCTCCTGTCGCGACTGCCGCCACTGGCGGTAACACTGCTCGACCGTAATCGTCTTACCCGCCCGCGCATCGACCACCAGGCCTCGGTTCTTCGCCGCGCGGATTTCAGCCTCGAAAGCGATAGCTTCACGGCGAGTTCCGAACCGCCGCCGGTGTTTTCGTCGATCTGGTGTTCGCCATTCCACCTGATATGACTTTCTCCCGCTGTCCAGCGTGATCGTCGAAATTGACACTCTTGCTCCTATCCGATGATGAAGAGTTGAGCCCGTCGTGACTCGGCCCTCATCATCTGGCCCACCACTGACATCGCTCACCGATCGCGAAAGAGATCGCCCCAATCGGCATCACCCACAGGTCGGACTTCAGTGCACGAGTAATCGCAGCAGTGGCTCCTGCATGCGTTCGCCGCCCGGTCGTAGGTCTCGTGAATCTCTTGCCATCCGCACGATGTACACACGGCTTCCCACGCGCTCATACGATGTCGCCGCTTGTCGGCATATACATCGCGCCGGGCGGACGGTCGCCATAGTGCTTCGAATTGGGCACCGAGCTCACCGTGACGTCGGCGACAACGACGCTGGTCCCCACCGTGCTCAGCCGTTCCAGCTCGCTGGCGGTCAGTGTGACAACACCCTCCGCCACCGCCGGAACCACCTCGGTCGCGCCTTCATCATCGTCCGCAATCGCGCGGGCGATGATCCGCCCGCATCCCGTCTGGATCATCCGGGCTGACAGCGGATCGGTCAGCTTTAGCCGCAGCACCGCCACATTCCGCTCGCTCAGCTCCAGCGTTCGCGTCGACTCATCCCATCGCATGATGCTCTCTGCCTTCACTTTCCGAAGCTGACCGACTATCCATGCGCACTTCAGTCGTTGCGTCACCGGACCATCGAAGGATCACAGCCTGGTACACGGGGCCACCTGGCGGGCCTTCCAACTCCTCGTACCGGGAGCTCTCCGCTTCGTACCCGCCATCTGAGTGGTTGACGCACTGGACGATCGTCAGCCGCGGTCGCGTACCGATCTCGACAAGTCCGCCTGCCAGCACCTCGCCCAGGACTACCGAATTCGCCGCGAAGCGGCGCAGCAGTTCAATCAACCGACTGACGGTGAGCACACGGCTGCTCGGAAAGTATTGTGGCTCTTGATCGTAAGGCGGTGAGTGCCCGATACGACATTGCGCGGTCGCTGCCCACACCGCTTCCGGATGTGTGTCGTAGACTGCCGCAACGGAAAATTCTCTACCATTCCCGCCGATCCGTCCCCAGTACACGACGGACCAGGGACGTTCCTGGTCACAGTCCCGATGGACATACGCCTTCCGGGTAAACCAGAACCGGTCCCCGCTCATTCGACACTCACATGAACGACAGGCCGATCCGGGAGATCGGTCAACGACACTCCCGACCGATCGATGCACACCGACCGGGAAACGGCGCCGTGTGTAGCGCTCGCAACTGGTGAGTACGCCTCGTAGTCGGTGACCACACGGAAATCCCCCAGAGGAGTGTCCGACTCCGGCTTCAGGCGAATTGTCGCCGTGCGCAGCGCATCCCAGAGAGCGCCACCCATCGGCCGCCCTGCAGCGTCGTAGCGGCCGATAGCGATGATCGCGGTACCCACCTCCTGTGCGCTTAGCACAAGCTCCTCGAAATCGTCCGCCACCGATCGAGACGGGCGAGTCAGCTGCAGGTGGCGGGAGGTCGTAGTTAAGTCGTCCAACACCAGCAAACCGCCCTGGAAAGCCTCGAATGATCCCCGTAGATCGACGACGCTCGCATGCCTCATCGGGACGACAGCCACCGACGTGCTGCCTAGCGCGGTAGCAGCTTGACGCCGCCGACCACCAACCGCAACTACGGCAACATTTGCCGACCAGTCGTCCGCGGCCGCAATCGCCTTCGTCGTCTCGTAGACCATCATCGACGCTGCAGCGTCAGGACCATATACGCAGGTCAGACCCGGCGTCACACCACCCAGTAGTGCGTCCCATGCCGGCAGTCCTGATGGCCTGATTCCGCGCTTGACAGTTGATTCATTCATCGCTTGTGCTCCGATCGTTTTCGTCGAGGTCGACCATGATCGACTCCGGTTCGGCGGCGATCCGGCGGATCGTCTCATGCTGGCGGTCCGTGAGGCCCTCCTGCGGAATTCCGTCCACATACAACGCCCACCACGTCGACTTCGAAATATCGCACTCAGGACACAAACGGGGCGTCACCAGCCCAAATGGATAGACCATCGGTGCGTAGTCCCACCCCATATCAAATGCCTGATCTGGAGTGAGGATCTCGCGCCGGTCACACGACTCGCACACATGCAGTAGGCGCATCAGTGGCTCACCGGCCGTCGAATCACGCCACGTATCACGTCGACCGCCACTGCGAGGTCCCAAAACGCGGACTGAAATGCTTGCTCACAGACCGCTACGGATGCCGGATCGCATCGCACACCAGCCGCCACCGCCCGCTCCATCTCACAGGCCAGCTGCGACGTCTGCCGGTTAAGCAGCGCACACCACCATCCAAGCTCTGCCCAATCGGTCCCGTCAGACATCACGATCCACCCGGCTCTCCGCCAGATAGGCCTGGACATCAGCCAACCGCCACCGCCGATGCCGTGGGGACAGCCGCAGATGCACAGGACCTGGGGCCGGCAGTCCCGCATCCCTGCGGGCAGCCCACTCATGCAACGTCGGAGCCGGCACGGTCGTCAGCGCCTCGACCTGCTTCGCGTTGAGGACCACATTCCCGTCCATCTCCTCAAAATTCTCACTCATCACCCAATACCCCACCTTCCTGTTCTCGAAACTCTCTTGGAAATCATTTAACTTCCCGCAAATAATTGACACGGTCCACATATCTCGAATACGACGCATAATCGATCGCACAAAACCTCGGCTCCCCGCCATCAATCACCACAGCCTGACCAGGACGCGCAACCGACAAACGATCCTGCAACATCGGATCGAGACCATCCCAAACCAGCGACACATCCTTCCGCTGCTGCATTCGATGAATAATTAAACGACCGAACTGCGACCGCCCCGGAACGACATCGGACAAAGGACGCTGCGTAATAGCCAAGCAATTGACGAGCGCTTTCCGGCCCTGCACCAAAATTGTGTTCATCGCGGCGCTAAACTTTGCGTATTCGGCACGGCCGAGGGCCTTGTACCGCTCACCAAGGACTTGCAGCTCTTCCAACGTGACGAGCCATGCTGGCACCTCCGGTGTCGGGACCGTCAACCCGTCCGAGTGCGGCGGGAGTTGGTCGATCCGCCGCTCGATCTCCGCAACGGCAGCTTCCAGCACCGTGAGACCCGACTCAAGTGACTTCACACCAGTTCCAGTCGCGATCAGGTCGTCACGCTGGAAGGGACGCAGCAGGATGCGCTCGATGTCGATCCCCACAACCCGCACCCGTTGTGTCGCAAGTGCCTGCGCAACAAGCAAGCACGCGGTTGAGCTCTTGCCCGACCCGTTCATCCCAGTCACCAGAGTGTGCCTACGATACGGATCGAACTCGACGTCATCGCCATCCAGGGCGGTACCAAGGCGCATCATCACCACTCCACCGCCCTCGGCATTAGCGGATCACGAGACCCCAGCTCCACCACCGCAGTTCGCCGCGTCGTACTGACAACTGACACCGCTTCATCGCCCGGCAGCAGCGCTCCCAGCACGCGAGCGCGCTCAGCTGTCAGGTCGGAAGCCGTGAGGGGCGGATCGAACGCCAGTTCAACCCGAACACCCGTCGGCGTCACCCACGCCCGAACCGGCATCGGCGTCACAATGGACTCGCCCGCACCCTGCTTCACTGCCAGTGCGCCACCGAACCTTGGATCCGACCAGTCGACACCACGAAAGGCCTCGGCCCAGCGACGCTCATCATCAGTCACCCGACCCCGATCGCCATCGACCACCAACGGCCGCGGTTTCGCCGGCCCCGCCAGCCACAAGCCCACGAGCACCACAGCAGCGATCACCAGCAACGGCCCTAGCGTCGACATCAATGACCACCCCCTGGTACCGGCGACGCGAGCGACGGCACCGTCGGCGCGTCAGATCGCAGCCGCCACCCCAGCAGATACACCGGGATGGAGTCGCCCACCGGCAGCGGCAGCGGGGTCGCGGTACCCGGAGGGACAGGCTCATACACCCGCTGCAGCCCCTCCGGAATAGGCACAGGCCATTCCGGTGCAGCCACAAATCTCGTCACCGTGGCCGGAGCTGGCACCGCCAGCGAATCATCACGACCACACCCAGATACGGTCAAAGCAGCCACTGTCACCGCCAGCCCACCCACCAGCCACCGTCGTGGTGACCTCACGACGCAACCTTGGCTGCCCGCGGCCCCTCAAGTGGCTCGATGCCATCAGCAGAAAACCACATGCCGCCGCCGGCGCGATCCCGGCTCGTCCAGATATGCGCGCGCAGATTGTGGACGCGTACGGGAGCAAAATCGGGGATATCGGGGACCGGCACGTACAAGGTGAGCTTCATCGCGGATCGCGAGGTGTCGCCGGGAAATCGGACCAGCAAATCGACATCCAGGCCGGCTACGCCTCCGCGCACCTTCGGGACGTCGAGCCCGTTTTCGCGCGTCATAGCGGGACTCGATCCCGCATATCGAACTTCCGCCGCCGACAAATCAACAACAACCGATTCTAAAGGCTTAATCGCCATTTCACGCCCTTCTCTTGGTAATCGTCTGACTGGTCTAGCCAGACCAGATTTACCGCAGACGGCGGCCCATGTCCACCCCAGAAAATGCCTCTGACCTGCGCAAATAGTCTTGCAAGCATGCTTGCTTGCATGAATGCATGCACTCAATTATTGGTGCATTAAAAGCGAGGCATCCTATTTGCAGTGAAAGCGTAGGTACGCAAATGCTATGTGACCAGCGACTATTGTTCTTGACCCATTCCTCGGACCGACCCGTTCGTGATAAATACAACCGGCCAAACAAGGGGGACCGCAGCGCTCGAGTCGACCCCTGTGCCCTCTGGGGCAAGGGTGGAACCAAGAACCACTCCCCGAGTGTGGCGGAAATCACACAGCCGTCGCTCGCGAAGCGGCTCGAGTCGGCAGAACAGGCGACGGAGGAGTCGTGTGATCTTAGTGAATGTCAGTGAAGCGCAGCCTAGTGCTAGCACGTCGACCGAGACGCAAGGCCGGAGTGGGGATGGTACTCAAGCTGGCCACAGGCGCCAACCTCCTATGGTCGGGAAGCGCAGCCGAACCGCTTCCCGCGTAGCGGCCCGCGCTTCTAGTAGAGATCGTCAATCGGCTGTGATTCGCCATCAACACCGAATAGCATCTCGCGAATGGTCATCTACTCTGGTGAGGATCACCTGCCGAGCGTTGTCGGGCACGGGGCGCACTACACCTTCCTGGTCGACTTTGGTCCGAAGACAAATGCACGTTCTGTTGCGCACAAACTCCTGGTCGCCGGCATTGGAGTTGCTGCGGGGTCGATGACTAGCGACGAGTTGCGCGTGAATAGGAGTCTGAAGAAATCGATTTCTGTTGAGCGTGAAATGGGGACTCTTTCAAGATTCACCTCGGAAATTGCCAAGGAGCATCCATCGATTCGGCGAGCATTTATGTTGAAGCCGCTGATCATTTTTCGATTTCTGGTGCGCTCGCTTCTGACCGGTTGGCGGAAGCGTCCTAATTCGGATACAGAAGTCCCGTCAAACTGGGCTGAGGATATGACGGTTCGATTCGAGAAGCTATCGCAGGGCTTGGCTGAAGAAATTATTAATCAAACGAAGATGCTCGGCGGAAGAATCGATATGGAAAGGCAGCTTCACACGCCAGCGTATACCTCTGCTGATCCTTATCTTCGAATAGCTCTGCAACCTAGCTACTTTGACGTAACGACTCCGGAGGGTGCGTCCGATGGAGCCATTGAGGTATCCTTAATGCTCCATCGAACGGGTATCTGTGTTGTGACCCTGACTGTAGACTCCCCAAAGGTTCTCGACTTCAAACAGGCTCGGCAATTCGTCTCTCCCTCCTGGCTTGAGTTTGAGTCAGTTCAGATATCCCAGCCCATTATCGATTACCTGAGCGGGTGGTTTACACGAACTCGTCGCCGCAAGAGATGGAGAGACGCGGAAGAGCACAGCGGTACACGATGGTCGAGTATCCACCGCGATCAGGTTTCGTACTCTATCTCCGTGACGTCGGTTTTCGAGACCTACATGCGTGCGGTGTGCACAGCCGCTAAAGTTTCGTATCTGTCGTGGCAGTCCTTCACCACGCTTTCGCTTGGCCGCCCGACCTGCGGATGCGATGCGGAGAACTTCTCGTCCAATCACGCCCGTAGCTTGGTGGCGTTGATGACAAAGACGTCCACCTCGGTGAATTTCAGGGAGGATGCATATCCCGCGTTGTTGAAGAACCGGCTTCCGATTGAGGAACAAGCCCTCTGGTTATCTCCTACATCCGCAATACTTATTGACTTCAATAGTGATGCACCTCAATACATGCAGGATATGCACCGATCCGTCATTGCTACAGAGTCGGCGCTCTGTCAGCATGGTCAGCTCGGTCAGATCGACAGCATGACTACGAACGCAATCCTCCGCGACGATGACCTTTTCGTGGCTCAGCGAGCACTAACTAGCGGTCTCCTGGAATACCAACGTGATGTGTACTCCGAGATTGGACTACGGCAGATAGTTGATGCAATTCACCAAGAGCTAGGCACTCACATTCTCTACTCTCGGCTACTTGACCGCGTCGGTGTAATGCAATCACTTGTCACATCCCTATACTCCCGTAACCAGAACCGTCGTTCTCTGTTTATATCCGCGAGCGGTCTTGTGCTGATTTTGGTGCTCCTCTTGCCGCGTCTCGCCGAGACTCTTCGTTCTTTCGTTCAGGCTGGCGGATACCCCGCTGCCCTTATCCAGCGCATTGATGGCTGGACAGGGGGTAGGGGAGCGACAACGCTTATTCTATACACAATCGTCATTGTGGTGTCTGTGGCTGTGTTCGTTGCACTATCGGTTCGTTGGCCAATTAGACGGGGAAGAGGCCGATTTGGCTACTCGACACGGGGTAGATTCGGAATCAAAGTGGACCTGGGGCGTGGCAATCCGCCCACAGACGCAAATAGCAACGAAGAACCCCCGGGGGGCGGCTGAGCGTCGTGATTGCAGACCGCACAAAGCTTCATCGGAGTTTTCGAGCCAGGTCGCTATACAGACCCACGTCCACGCCGATCAAGAATTTAGGTTTGCGAAACGCCTCCGAATTAGGAATCAACCCGGTAATTGACGCGCAACCGACAAGATTCAGAGATAAGATCACAATGATGGCAGCGCCGGTTTCGTTCTCACGACCTGCGTAGCTGTGGTGAGGTAGTTCTATGCCGTCGATCACTGTGACTCAACTGAATGGCGTCGTCTACTCTGCAGGCAAAGTGTTCGATGGACTCTCCGCCAGCCGGCTTGCAACTGAGAAATTTCTTCGGTTAGGCAGGACTGACGGAATCGACTCACGCGCAGACCTCGCACTGCTGAAGGACCTCCGTGATGCCGCACACGTCCTGCTCGACCACCACGGTTATCCAGACGCCACGTTCGTCTGCGCCATCAACGCCAGCCTCACCCGCAGCGCGGCACTACATCCGGGCCAGTTCCGCACAGCAGACCAACAGATCGGCGTATCCACGCGCCACGGCCGCCACACACCCGGACCGATCACCGATCAGGCACTCCAGGCGCTCCTCGACAACGCGCTCGACAGCCCTGACGTACACAAGGCCGCTGTCAACGTGTTCGTGGACCTCGCGCGCGCTCAGCCCTTCGAGGACGGCAACAAACGCACAGCGTTGCTCGCCGCGAACACCGTGTTGCTCGCTGCCTCCACCGGAACCCTTCTCGCCATCCCCTTCGACGACAATGATCCGTCCGTAACAGAGCAATTCAACGACCGCCTCGCCACCGCATACATCCAAGCAGACTGCTCCGGGGTGACAGCGATGCTGCTAAGTGACGGCATCATTCCACTACCACCGGCGACTAGACCGCGGATCGCCAACCTCTAGTCTCGACCCTCACGCATCTGCGCATCCCACTCCACATCAGCTGGGCCGGGGGTACTACCAGCATCGCGCCGAAGGCGGTAGCGGTGGACGGTCCCCGGCGCGTAGAGCCGAAGCAATAGTGACACCGAAATCTGGTCCGCTCGTCACGCACAGGAAACCGCCGACCAACCGCCCCTGACCGCACATCACACGCCGCGATGTCGACCAACGAAACCCGCTCCCACGGGGCACCCTGCGCCGAGCCAACAACGGAGACACCGATACCGGGAAGCGCTCACCCGGCCGGTACGATGCGCGTGAGCGAGCCCAGCGCCGCATCAACCGCCGGGCCTGTGCAAAGTCCTCCACCGACAACGTCACCGACGAGGCGACCCGACGCAAACCCCAGTATCCCCAGAAGCGGCCAGGACCGGCGCCCGGAGACCGCCACAGCTCCGGCACCATGTGCTGATATTCCTTGCCACTCGACGACGAGTCGGACTGTGCAGCACCGTGTTTGGCGAAGTAGATCGCCAGGCGCTTCGGATCGCGAGCACGTAAGCCCTCCACGAGGTCAACGGCCGTACCCGCACGTTCATGCCGCATGCGCTGCACGGGATCAGGATGTCCCACCACATCGGCCCACGTCGACGACAGCCACGCACGGAACTGCGCACCCGACTCAGGGACACTCGTCGCGTGCTGCCCTCGGCGCCGCTCAATGCGTGCGGTCGGCAGCGCCAACCACAAGTGCAGATGCGGCGCTCCGCGCTCCTGAAACTCCAACTTCCACAACGCATTCAACGATCCGTACCGACGCGAGAACCGGTGTCGAAACATATCAACATGGCGTTTGACGGCACGACCAGTGGGCGCGATCGACTCCCACTCACCTGGATACGTCAGCGTCACCATCGCCGGTATGCCAGACGCGGAAACAACTGGTGCATAGTCGATTTCGGCCAGAGCCCTTGTCATATTCGCACGCGACTTGCGTGACCACTCAGTGACCTCTCGACCGCCCGGACCCCGATCAACAAGGTGAACAGCACCCACCGCCGATGCACCTGACCGCATCAACGCTCGGCGCTCCTCGTCGGAAAGCGACTGCCACCAGATGTTGGCGTCCACACCCGCAGGCGCCTGCTGCGCGAGCCACTCCGCCAGGCGGATCGACAAGTCTGACTCGCCAGCAGCCCTCGCGGACGCACGCTCCACCGCCCTCGCCACGCGATCCGAATTCACTGCCGACAACGAGACCGCACCTGAAGCGATCCGCAACGAGAACGTTAGACCCTCACGCGCCCCCGGATCATGTACCCGCCACGACGACCGCGGCCCCGGGAACACCGACCGTGCACCATCACGCCGCGAATACGAGACCTCT
>NZ_MVPX01000148.1:0-18043 GCF_002043085.1 Gordonia sp. i37
TTTTTTGTCCCCCCCGCCGATCTCGCCGCGCTGCTGAGCTCTGTCACCCGCACCGTCGTGGCAGACCATGACCTCGATACGTCATTGGTCCCCGACGCCGTGGTCATCGAGCGACCGCGCCATGCCGACCACGGTGATTACGCCACCAACGTCGCACTACAACTGGGCAAGAAGCTCGGGGTGAATCCGCGTGAGCTCGCCGGATGGCTGGCCGACGCCTTCGCTGCCGCCGACGGGATCGCCAAGGCCGAGGTCGCGGGCCCCGGATTCGTCAACATCTGGTTGGCCGCGGCCGCGCAGAACACCGTCGTCGCGACGGTCCTCGACCGGGGCACGCAGTACGGTCGCGGCGACGAATTCGCCGACAAGGTGATCAACCTCGAATTCGTCTCGGCCAACCCGACCGGGCCGATCCACCTCGGTGGCACCCGGTGGGCCGCGGTCGGCGATGCACTCGGACGTGTGCTCGCCGCGCGTGGAGCGGCGGTGACGCGCGAGTACTACTTCAACGATCACGGCGCCCAGATCGACCGATTCGCGCGGTCGCTGGAGGCCGCGGCACTCGGCGAGCCGACGCCCGAGGACGGGTACGCGGGCGAGTACATCGTCGACATCGCGCGTCAGGTCACCGAGCAGGTTCCCGATGTCCTCGACCAGCCGGAGGCGCAGCGGGTCGAGACCTTCCGTGCCGTGGGCGTCGATTTGATGTTCGACCACATCAAGAAGAGCCTGCACGAGTTCGGCACCGACTTCGACGTCTTCACCCACGAGAACAAGATGTTCGAGACCGGGCTCGTCGACGAGTGCATCGCCGAGCTCAAGGCCAACGGCAACCTGTACGAGTCCGACGGCGCCTGGTGGCTGCGCACCGAGCAGTACGGCGACGACAAGGATCGCGTCGTCATCAAGAGTGACGGCGAGGCCGCCTACATCGCCGGCGACATCGCCTACTACCGCGACAAACGCAACCGGGGCTTCAACCTGTGCATTTACATGCTCGGCGCCGACCACCACGGATACATCAAGCGGCTCAAGGCGGCCGCGGCCTCCCTCGGTGACGACCCGGGGACCGTCGAGGTGCTGATCGGGCAGATGGTGAACCTCGTGCGCGACGGCAAGCCGGTGCGGATGAGCAAGCGTGCCGGCACGGTCATCACCCTCGACGACCTCGTCGACGCGGTCGGTGTGGACGCCGCTCGGTACGCGCTGATCCGCTCGTCGATCGACGTCAACATCGACATCGACCTCGATCTGCTCGCCAAGCAGTCCAACGACAACCCGGTGTACTACGTGCAGTACGCGCATGCCCGCCTCGCCGCACTCGGACGCAACGCCGACGACCTCGGGCTCTCGGCGAGCACCGAGCACCTCGACCTGCTCGACACCGCCGAAGAGGGCGACCTCATCAAGACCCTCGGTGATTTCGACGAGGTGGTCGCGACCGCCGCGACTCTGCGTGAGCCGCACCGTATCTGCCGCTACCTCGAGAGCCTCGCCGGAACCTATCACCGCTTCTACGCGCACTGCCGCGTGTTGCCGCAGGGCGACGAAGAGGCCGGCGACATCCACCGCGCCCGGCTGGCCCTGTGTGCGGCGAGCCGTCAGGTTCTGGCCAACGGGTTGGCCCTGGTCGGCGTCGGCGCACCGGAGCGGATGTGAACGCCCACCCCGCCGGGCCTCGGCACGCCGACCTCGTGGCTGCCCCGCATCTGGCGCAGAAACCCAACGATCCCGCGGTACTCGCCGAGATCCCGGCCCAGGTGTGGCCGCGTAACGCCGTTCGCGACTCCTCGGGTGAACTGCAGATCGCCGGGGTCGGGGTGAGCGAACTCGCCGAGACCTTCGACACCCCGTTGTTCGTCATCGACGAGTCCGATTTCCGGTCACGCTGCGCGGACATGATCGACGCCTTCGGGCCCTACGGTCGCGTGCACTACGCGTCAAAAGCCTTCCTGTGCACCGAGATCGCGAAGTGGGTCGATCAGGAGGGCTTGTCGATCGACGTGTGCTCCGGTGGTGAGCTGGCGATCGCGTTGCACGCCGGGTTCCCGCCCGAGCGAATCGCCTTCCATGGCAACAACAAAAGTGTTGCCGAGCTCGCCGCGGCACTCGATGCGGGAGTCGGGCACATCGTCTGCGACTCGATGACCGAGATCGAGCGACTCGACGCACTCGCCGGCGAACGGGGACTCGTCGCCGACGTGCTGATCCGGGTCACCGTCGGCGTCGAGGCCCACACCCACGAATTCATCGCGACCGCGCACGAGGACCAGAAGTTCGGTTTCGCGTTGACCGGCGGGGTCGCCATGGAAGCGGTCCGCCGTGTCTTCGCGACCGACAACCTGCGGCTGGTCGGCCTCCACAGTCACATCGGGTCGCAGATCTTCGACATGGACGGCTTCGAGCTCGCCGCACACCGTGTCCTCGGCCTGCTACACGACGTGGTCGCCGAGTTCGGCGTGGACAAGACCTCACAGATGTCGATCGTGGATCTCGGTGGGGGACTGGGTATCTCCTATGTTCCGGAGGATCGGCCGTTGCCGGTCGTCGCGGTGGCACAAACTCTGGCCGAGATCGTCAAGCGCGAATCGGCGGCGGTCGGGCTGCCGATGCCGACGCTCGCGGTCGAGCCCGGCCGCGCGATCGCCGGCCCCGGCACCATCACCCTCTACCGCGTCGGCACCATCAAGGACGTCGAACTCGGTGGGGGAGCGATTCGACGGTACGTGTCGGTCGACGGCGGCATGAGCGACAACATCCGCACGGTGCTCTATCAGGCCGAGTACGACGTGCGGTTGGTCTCGCGGGTGTCCGACGCCCCCGCGGTGGTCAGTCGCGTCGTCGGAAAGCATTGTGAGAGCGGCGATATCGTCATCAAGGACTGCTGGCTGCCGGAGGATCTGGCGCCCGGTGACCTGATCGCGGTGGCTGCGACCGGGGCTTACTGTTATTCGATGTCCTCGCGGTACAACATGGTCACCCGCCCGGCCGTCGTCGGTGTTGCCGACGGGACGGCCCGGGTGATCCTGCGGCGAGAGACGATCGACGATTTCCTGAGGCTGGAGGTGACCTAGGTGAGCCAGACACAAGACCCCACCGGAGCGGGTACACAGACACGATCCATCGGAGTCGCGGTGCTCGGTATGGGCAACGTCGGCACCGAGGTCGTGCGCATTCTCGAGGAGAGTGCCGACGATCTGCGCGCCCGGGTGGGCGCGCGACTCGAGGTGCGTGGCGTGGCGGTGCGCGATCTCGCCAAACCCCGCAAGATCGACTCCGAGCTGCTCACCGACGACCCGGCGTCGTTGGTCGCCCGTGACGACGTCGACGTCGTGGTCGAGCTGATGGGCGGAATCGACCCGGCCCGCAGCCTGATCCGTCATGCGCTCGAGAGTGGCAAGTCGGTCGTCACGGCCAACAAGGCACTGCTGGCCGAATACACCGGTGAACTCGCGACCGCGGCCGCGACCGCCCGCGCCGACCTGTACTTCGAGGCGGCGGTGGCCGGTGCCATCCCGGTGATCCGTCCGCTGACGCAGTCGCTGGCCGGCGACACCGTCGAGCGGGTGGCCGGAATCGTCAACGGCACCACCAATTTCATCTTGTCGGCGATGGATGCCGACGGTGACGATTACGAGGTGGTGCTCGCCGAGGCCGGTCGGCTCGGTTACGCCGAGGCCGATCCCACGGCCGACGTCGAGGGATACGACGCGGCGGCGAAGGCGGCGATCCTCGCGTCCATCGCCTTCCACACCCGGGTCACCGCCGCGGATGTGTACCGCGAGGGCATCACCGCGGTGACCTCCGCCGATCTGCTCGCCGCCCGCAAGTTCGACTGCACCATCAAGCTGCTCTCGATCTGCGAACGTGTGCGCGATACCGATGGCACGCAACGTGTTTCCGCTCGTGTCTATCCGGCGCTAATCCCGTTGAGCCATCCGCTCGCGACGGTCGGCGGGGCATTCAACGCCGTCGTCGTCGAGGCACAGAACGCTGGGAGATTGATGTTCTACGGACAAGGCGCCGGCGGGGCACCGACCGCCTCGGCGGTCCTCGGCGACCTGGTGATGGCCGCCCGCAACAAGGTGCACGGAGGTCGTGGACCGTTGGAGTCCACCTACGCCAAACTGCCCATCGCGTCGATCGGCGACGTGCCCACCCGCTACTACGTGTCGATGCGGGTCGCCGACCGCCCCGGAGTGCTCGCGCAGATCGCCAGTGAGTTCTCCAAGCGTTCGGTCAGTCTGGCCGCCGTACGGCAGGAAGGCGCGGGAGAGGATGCCCGGCTGATCGTCGTGACCCACCGCGCTCCCGACCGTGCTCAGTCCGAATGCGTTGCGGCACTGGAAGACATGGACGAAGTACTCAAGGTGTCGAGTGTTCTGCGATTGGAAGGTACCGATGACTGACGCCCCGTCGACCCCGCTCGCCCCCGTGCATTCGGGGTGGCCCGGACTCATCGAGGCCTACCGGTCGCGGTTGCCGGTCGCCGACGACTGGAAGGTGATCACCCTGCTCGAGGGTGCGACCCCGCTCGTTGCGGCGCCGTATCTCTCGGAGCTCACCGGCTGCGAGGTGTACCTCAAGGTGGAGGGTCTGAATCCGACCGGGTCGTTCAAGGACCGCGGTATGACCATGGCCGTCTCCAACGCGGTCAACAACGGCAAGACCGCGGTGCTGTGCGCGTCCACCGGCAACACCTCGGCGTCGGCGGCCGCCTACGCCACCCGCGCCGGGATCACCTGTGCGGTGCTGATCCCGCAGGGCAAGATCGCGATGGGCAAGCTCGCGCAGGCGGTCATGCACGGCGCCAAGATCATTCAGGTGCAGGGCAACTTCGACGACTGTTTGGAGCTCGCCCGCAAGGCGACCGCCGAATTCACCGAGATCGAGCTCGTCAACTCGGTCAACCCGGCCCGCATCGAGGGGCAGAAGACCGCGGCCTTCGAGATCGTCGACGTCCTCGGCCGCGCTCCTGATGTCCATGCGTTGCCGGTCGGCAACGCCGGCAACATCACCGCCTACTGGAAGGGCTACTCGGAGTACCACACCGACGGGATCGCCTCGTCGCGTCCGCGCATGCTCGGTGTCCAGGCGGCCGGCGCGGCGCCGCTGGTCAGCGGGGAGCCCGTGGCCGACCCGGAGACCATCGCCACCGCGATCCGGATCGGTAACCCGGCCAGCTGGCATCAGGCCGTGGCCGCCAAGGACGAATCCGGCGGGCAGTTCCGCGCCGCCACCGACGAGAAGTTGCTCGAGGCCTACCGTCTCGTCGCGGGCCGCGAGGGTGTCTTCGTCGAACCCGCGTCGGCGGCCAGTGTCGCGGGCCTGCTCGCCGCGCGTGAGGAGGGCTGGGTGCGTGCCGGGGAAACCGTCGTGTGCACCGTGACCGGCAACGGACTCAAGGATCCCGACACCGCGTTGTCGGGGATGCCCGAGGTGGAAGCGATCGACGTCGACCCGGTGGCGGTGGCCCATGCCCTCGGCGTCGCCTGAATCGCTCATGGTCACCCCGGACACGGTGTATCGGCAACTGCCCGAAGGTATTTCAACTCGGGTTCGGGTTCCGGCGTCGAGTGCGAACCTGGGGCCGGGATTCGACTGCCTGGGTATCGCGCTCGGCATCCACGACGAGGTGACGGTCACGACCACCGACACCGGGCTCACGGTCGAGGTGATCGGTGAGGCGGCCGAGCAGGTTCCTCTCGACGCGAACCATCTCGTCGTGCGCGCCATCCTGAGCGGTCTGGCGCACGCCGGCTTCTCGGTGTCCGGCATGCACCTGCGCTGCGTCAACGTCATCCCGCACTCGCGCGGTCTGGGATCGTCGGCGGCCGCCTCGGTCTCCGGCCTGGCCGCCGCGTCGGGACTACTGGCGGCGTCGGGGGTCGCCGCACCGCTGACCACCGACGAACTCGTGCAACTCTCCAGCGAGTTCGAAGGTCACCCGGACAACGCCGCCGCATCGGTACTCGGCTCGGCCGTGGTGACCTGGACCGAACGCACCGACGACCGCGACCGCTACCAGGCTCGTGGTCTTCGGGTGCACCCCGACATCAGCGCCACCGTGTTCGTGCCGTCCACCGAGTCGTCGACCGCCTTCACGCGCGGACTGCTGCCCGACGAGGTGCCACGCGCCGACGCCGTGCACAACCTGAGCCGTGCGGCCCTGGCGGTGGTTGCGCTGACCAGCGACCCTAGTTGCCTGCTCGCGGCCACCGAGGATCGTCTGCACCAGCCATACCGGGCAGCCGCGATGGGACCGACCGCAGAGCTCGTCGCCGCGCTGCGCAAGCGGGGACATGCGGCCACGGTCTCCGGCGCGGGACCGAGCGTACTGGTCCTCGGCGGTGCACCGCTCCCATCCGACGCCCGTGACCTCGGAATCGAGTACGGATTCGTTCCGCAGACCGTCGAAATCGCGGGCGGAGTCGAGATAGGCTGACGCCCGAGGCCGGCACGAGCAACGACCCATTCGCCGAGGTCGAGCCGGTGGGGGTCGGGATGTGATGACGTCGGGGAGGACGAGCGGGGAATGCACACGCCGAATGCGGCACGGAGTACCTCAGGGACACGGAGTACCGCAGGGACACGGAATACGGCGGGGACACGGAATACGGCGGGGACACGGCGTGTTGCCCCATCTGGGACGACGCGTTATCATATCCTCGTCTAGCCGCGAAGGCTCGTTCAGCCATGTTCTCGGGTAATCAGCTTGGTGGTCCACTCCGTAGAGGAGCCGCCTCCACAGCGGAACGAACGGTTCACCGATACCGACCCGACAATCACCTCCTCGAGCCGGCACCCAACTGGCGCACCCGAGTACAGGAGTGACACTCGCAGCCGGAGACCACGATCTCTCACCCGTCCACCGAGGGCGGGCATGCCCGACGAACCTCGGCATCTGACAACCGAGGGCGACGGCGGAATGAAGCCCCTTGCGGCACACGGTTTGCAAGGGAATGAAAGGACATCCGTGACCGATACGGACCTGATCACCGCACCCGCTTCCGCAGACACGACCACCGAAGCGGCGGCGCCGAAGACCCGCGCCCGCAGCGCCCGAACCGGACTGTCCGGCATGGTGCTGAGCGAACTCCGTGCGCTCGCCGGGGAACTGGGCATCAAGGGCACCTCAGGCATGCGCAAGGGTGACCTCATCGCTGCGATCAAGGAGCGCCAGTCCGGCGGATCGCCGAAAACCGGCGAGCAGGCCAAGGCCGGTTCCCCCGAACAGATGACGATCACCGCCGACGAGCCCACCGGCCGTCCGACGCGTGGACGCGCGAGCAAGAACGGCGCCGCCGAGACCGGCGCAGGCGAGACCAGCGCACGCGAGAACGGCACCTCCCGGACGTCTGCCGCGGACTCCGACGCGGCAGCCGGCGCCGAGAAGACCGACGCGGCACCGAAGAAGCGCTCCGAGCGCGAGTCCACCGACACTTCCGGCGAGTCGACGAGCGGTGGCGGCGAGGCCCGCACCGAGCGGCGCGACAATCGCGCCGACGCCGAGGGCGACGACGCGTCGGGCAACCAGCGCAACCGCAATCGCAACCGCAACAACCAGAACCGTGAGGGTGGCCAGAACCGCGAGTCGGGCCAGAATCGCGAGGGCAACCGGAACGGCGGTAACAACCAGGGCGGTAACAACCAGGGCGGGCAGGGCCAGAACGGCAACCGCGACAACAACCGCGACGACGACGACGACCAGGGCGGCCGACGCCGCGGACGTCGGTTCCGCGAGCGGCGTCGTGGGCGCGACCGCGAGAACACCTCGGGCGAGCCGCAGATCTCCGAGGACGACGTCATCGCGCCCGTCGCGGGCATTCTCGATGTGCTCGACAACTACGCGTTCGTCCGCACCTCGGGGTACCTCGCCGGCCCCAACGACGTCTACGTCTCGATGAATCTCGTGCGCAAGAACGGCTTACGCCGCGGTGACGCCATCACCGGTGCGGTGAAGGTGCCCCGCGAGGGTGAGCAGCCCAATCAGCGGCAGAAGTTCAATCCGCTGGTGCGACTCGACACCGTCAACGGTGCCGAGGTCGAGGCCGCCAGAAAGCGCCCGGAGTTCGGCAAGCTGACACCGCTCTATCCGAATCAGCGCCTGCGCCTGGAGACGACCCCTGATCGCCTGTCGACCCGCGTGATCGATCTGATCATGCCGATCGGCAAGGGGCAGCGAGCATTGATCGTGTCGCCGCCGAAGGCCGGTAAGACCACGATCATCCAGGACATCGCGAACGCAATCACCACCAACAACCCGGAATGCCATCTCATGGTGGTGCTCGTCGACGAGCGCCCCGAAGAGGTGACCGATATGCAGCGCTCGGTCAAGGGTGAGGTCATCGCCTCGACGTTCGACCGTCCGCCGTCAGATCACACCTCCGTCGCCGAGCTGGCCATCGAGCGCGCCAAGCGTCTGGTCGAGGGTGGCAAGGATGTCGTGGTGTTGCTCGACTCCATCACCCGTCTCGGTCGCGCCTACAACAACGCCTCGCCGGCGTCGGGTCGCATCCTCTCCGGTGGTGTCGACTCGACCGCGCTGTATCCGCCGAAGCGTTTCCTCGGCGCCGCGCGCAATATCGAGAACGGCGGGTCGCTGACGATCATCGCCTCCGCGCTGGTCGAGACGGGCTCCACCGGCGACACGGTGATCTTCGAGGAATTCAAGGGCACCGGTAACGCCGAACTCAAACTCGACCGCAAGATCGCCGACCGCCGGGTGTTCCCGGCCGTCGACGTCAATCAGTCGAGCACACGTAAGGACGAGCTGTTGATGTCGCCCGAGGAATTCGGGATCGTCTACAAACTCCGTCGTGTGCTGAGCGGCCTCGATTCGCAGCAGGCGATCGACCTGTTGATCAGCCAGCTCAAGAAGACCAAGACCAACGTCGAGTTCCTGATGCAGGTGCAGACCAATGCGCCAGGCGCGATGAAGGACGACTGAGACAGGTCTCGCCACAGGGCATTTGGCCCGCTGGGCCTTGACCACCTCAAGCCGCCCTCGACCATCCAGCGATGGTCGAGGGCGGCTCGATTCGTCCGGTGGCCTGCCTGTTGCGGGCGCGGGCGGCTCAGGCGACCAGGTCGGTCAGTAGATGATCCCAGGCAGCGAAGACCGGTGCGGGAACCGGGCCGGTCTGGGTGAGCACGAGGCTGCAGGCGCCGTGCCGGTCGTACAGCTCGATCGAGCCGGTGCGTCCCCACACTCCGTCCGACCAGGTGATCCAGGACTCGGCGACCAGACCGAAATTGATCATCGCCCGCCCGCGCCCGGAGGCCACGACCATCTGGCCGCGGTGCTCGCGGGCGCCGTCGAGCTGGTCGTGGCGCATCTGGATACACCCGGGTGCACAGGTGGCCGTCGTCATCGCCATGCCCAGGAGTGCAGCGTGTTCGAGCGCGGCGATCACCTGCCGGTCGTCGACCCTGCGGAAACCGGCATCGGAAAGACCCGGGAGTTCGGTGCGTCGCGCGACACCGCCGTCGGCAAGGATGGAATCGAATTGGGTGATCTGGTCGTCGTCGGCGCGGACAGGTGTCGGCGTCGACCAGCTCGCAGGGGCGTCGGGACCGTATGAGTCGAGGCCGGCGGCGTCGGCGAAGCTCGGATCGGCGCGCCCGAGTCCGATCGACTCGAAGGCCAGCCGGTCACTGAGCTCGGTGAGATACGTGGCATGAGCGGTGTTCCCGTCGACGTCGAAGAACCGCAGGGTCGGCGGGACATGTGCGGCGGGTTCGGTGATCAGCGCCGACCCCAGACGAGCGGGGTTGAGCCGCAACGTGATACGCGAGGCATCGCACCGGATCGGTCCACCCGGATGCACCGGCGGCTCGTGGGCGCCGACGTCATTGCACACCACCGGCCCCGCCACGGTGACGCCGACCACCTGGTCGAGATGTGGAAGATGCGCTCCGACGACGGCGGGCTCGACGCCGAGTACAGTGCCGGTGAAACCCGGGGAGGCCATCAGCGTCGCGAGATCGCTGGTACCCGAACTCCCTGGCGCACAACCACATCCCTGGTCGCGCCGACAGCCCCGCGACAGGGACGTGCCGGAGCCGTCGGGGGCGTCTTCATGGCCGGGAGTGGACTCGGGGTTGGTGGGCATGACGCCCTTCCTTTCCTAGTAGACGTCGCGCAGGTAGCGCTTGTCCTTCTTCAGTTGATCGAGGTAGTCACCGGCCTGATCGGCAGAGCGGGAACCGTGCTCGGCGATGATCTCGGTGAGTGTGGTCTCCACGTCGCGCGCCATCCGGGTGGCGTCGCCGCACACATACAGGTGCGCACCGGATTCCAGCCACGCGAAGAGTTCCGCCCCCTGCTCACGCATCCGGTCCTGTACATAGACCTTGCGATCCTGATCACGGGAGAACGCGAGATCCACACGGGTGAGCACACCGTCGGCGCGGAATTGGTCGATCTCATCGGCGTAGAGATAGTCGGTGGCGTGATGCCGGTCGCCGAAGAACAGCCAGTTCCGTCCCGAACAGCCGCGGGCCTGCCGCTCGTGCAGGAACGCACGGAACGGTGCGATTCCGGTACCCGGCCCGATCATGATCGTCGCGGCGTCGTCGGCCGGCAGCCGGAACGACTTGTTGGGGGTGATGAAGACGTCGACGGTGTCGCCGTCGTGGCGGCGATCGGCGAGGAACGTCGAACACACCCCACCACGTTCGCGTTCGCCGGAGCGGTAGCGGACGGTGGCCATGGTGATGTGCACGGTGCCCTGGTGTGCACGGGGACTCGACGAGATGGAGTACACCCGGTGCGCCAACGGACGCAGTTCGGCGAGCAACTCCTCGGGGGTGATCGTCAGGGACGGGTCGACCTCGAGGAGGTCGAGCACGTCCTTGCCCCACAGCCACGCGTCGAGTGCCTCCTTGTCGCCGGTGGACACCAGGTGCAGCAACTCCGGATCCTGACTGCGCGAGGCGATGTAGTCGACGAGATACTTCGACGGCGTCGCGATCTCGTACTGACGTGTCAGGGCATCACGCAACGTGCGGGTGGACTTGCGATCGGTGATCGGCTCGTCGCCGGTCGCTCCGAGACGGCTGATCACGCGTTCCACCAGAGCAGCGTCGTTGACCGGGGCGATGCTGATACCGTCGCCCGGCTCGTAGGTGATTCCGCTGTCGCCCAAAGAGATCACCAGATGACGAACTTCCTTGTCCGATCCCGGGCCGGACAACACCGTGTTGGCGACGATGGTCGCCGGATACGGATTCTTGCGCCCCCACTTCGCCGGCGTACGGGGCCTGGTTGCCGGGGCGGGGGCAACGGTTTCGGCCGCAGCGGGGACCGAAGGCTGGGTGGCCGGTGCCGAGGAGTCATATGCCGAGGAGTCATATGCCGAGGAGTCGGGGGCGGTGGAATCGGAGGTGTCGGTGTCGACGGTGGCCAGCGCGGTGATCGCGCCCGAGATCCACTCGCGGGCAGGTTCCTCGTAGTCGACGTCGCAGTCGACCCGGTCGATCACCCGGGTGGCGCCGAGTTCGGCCAGTCGGGCGTCGATGTTCTTCCCGGCCTGACAGAACCCGTCGTAGATCGAATCACCCAGCGCCAGAACGCCGTAGAACAACCCGTCCAGGCGGGGTGCGTCGGGTGCGGCGAGTGCTTGCCAGAACAGTTCACCGTTGTCGGGCATGTCGCCCTCGCCGTAGGTGGAGGTGATCACCACCAGTCGTCGCACCGCAGTCAGGTCGCCGAGTTCGAGGGCGTCGAGACCGCAGAACTGGGGGACGAATCCCTGCGCGCCGGCCTGTTCGACGAGTTGCTCGGCGAGGTATTCGGCGGTCCCGGTCTGGGAGCCGAACACGACCTGCAGGGCGATCCCGGTCGGCGCGGCCGCCTGGACCGCGCCGATGGGCTGCGCGGTGGCCGATCCGGCCATCGCGATCTTCGTGTTCAATCCCGCGAGAAATCCCGCCAGCCAAGCCTTCTGATCGCCGGTGAACGGGACGTCGGAGGGAATGTAGGGCAATTGCATCTCAGGAGACCTCCGGTAGGACTGCGGCGGCCGAACGCGCGAGGGACTCGGCGATGTCGGGGATCGCCCGCATGGCGAACAGTTCGTCGAAACTCGGTAGCCGACCGAGTCGTTCTCGATTGTGGCGGTCCTGGTGGAGAATCCAGCCGTAGGTGCCGGGGGCATCCATCGAGCGCACATTGCGGCGTTCGAGTGCCGCCTTGTAGTCGTCGACGCGTTTTGCGGAGATGAGCGCGGCGATCTGCTCGGAGTCGTACTGCGCCAGAATGTCTCGCACATAGCGGGACACCCGGGCGATGAGATCGTGATCCTCGGTCAGGATCAGATTGCGTGCCGAACGCGCGAGGAACTCCTCACTCGGCGAACCCGTTGCCGCCCTGGCGCCCCGGTGGTTCAGTCGCGCGCCTGCGACCTCGCGGGCGAGTTCGAAAACCGTGAAAGCGCCCAGCAAGCGGTACATGTCGGCATCGTCGGTGTGGCCGTACTCGGGCACCACACCCTCGACGACGGGTGTCCCGGAGCGCAGATCGGTCTTGAGGGTTCGGATCTGGCCGAGTGCCATCGCCCCGACGAGTTCATCGCGTAGCGCTCGCGGGCTCAGCGTCGCCATGAGGGTGTCGGCGTCCTGGTGGGCAAGCAACGCCCGGGGTAACGCATAGCTGACGTAATGCCGTTCGGTCTCCCAGTTCTCGAGCAGCCGTGTGGCCAACGCCGAGCCGGTGGCCTCGGCGTGCATCTGCAGCAGGGTGAACGCGGCATGGTGATGGATCGGGGCGAGTGGATCGCCGACGCCGGTGATCGCACCGACGATCACCGAGTCGTTGCTGATCCGTTCGGCAAGTTCGCATCCGGGATCGTATTGATAGAGAAAGCCGCCGCTCATCCCGTTTCCCAGGCCGTTGCCGTAGCCGCCGAGGTTGAACACGGCACCGCCGGTCATGTACTCACAACCGAATTCGCCGAGCCCCTCCACGACGGCGGTGGCACCGGAGTTGCGGACCGCGAAGCGATCTCCGGCCTCACCCTCGACGAACAGGCGCCCGCCGGTGGCCCCGAACAGGGCGAAGTTCCCGATGAGGACGTTGCCACCGAGCGCGGGGGAGCCGCCTCCGGGGGACCGCACCACGACGGTGCCGCCGCACATGGACTTGCCCACTCCGTCGTTACAGGTTCCGTGGTGTTCCAGCCGCATCCCGTCGTTGCAGAATGCGGCATAGGACAATCCGGCCGAACCGGAGGTGGCGACGACCACGGTATCGGCGTCGAGGTGGCATCGGCCGCGATCGTCGCGGATCGCGGCGGTGACCTCGGGGACGGTCCCGTGATTGAGCCGCCGCTCGATGTCGACGGCGAGTTGTGCACCGACACTTCGGTTGCGGTTGGTCAGCACCACCGGTGTGGTGTGGACCCTGTCGCGGGACTCATCGACAAGCGCGCGCCAGACCTGTTCGCCGAGCGCGTCATCGACGCGGTAATCCCGTTCGAGATAGACCGGATCGGTGATCTCGGGTGCCTCGATCCGCGCGAGCAGGGCTTGCGGGCGCAGACCGGAGACCAGTGCGGGATGATCGATCAGCCGGAGCAGATCGGTGCGTCCCCGGGCGGCGCGCAGATCCGGCAATCCGAGGTCGGCGAGGAGTTCGCGGACCTCGTGGGCGACATTGAGCAGATACTGCGCCATCGCCCGTGGATCGCCGTCGAACACCTCCGGATTGGTGGTGAGTCCGGCCGGGCACTTGATGTTGCAGTTCTTGGCCATCACGCAACCGATCATCATCAGTGCGGCGGTGCCGAATTCGAAGCTGTCGGCACCGAGGAGAGCAGAGACGAGCACGTCGCGTCCGGTCTGGTGGGCGCCGGAGGTCCGCAGCACCACCTTCTGGCGCAGCCCGTGCACCGACAACGCCTGATGGACCTCGGCGAGCCCGATCTCGGCGGCTCGGCCCGCATACCGCAGGCTCGTCACCGACGCCGCGCCTGTTCCGCCGGTGTTGCCCGCCACGTTGATGACGTCGGCGCCGGCCTTGGCGACACCGACCGCGATGGTGCCGATGCCCTCAGAACTGACGAGTTTGACGATCACCCGAACACGCGCGGCCTTGCAGTCGTGGATGAGCTGGGCGAGATCCTCGATGGAGTAGGTGTCGTGGTGCGGCGGTGGGCTGACGAGTTCGACGCCCGGGGTGCCGCCACGGGCGGCGGCGATCTCGACGGTCACCTTGGGTGCCGGGAGTTGGCCGCCCTCACCGGGTTTGGCTCCCTGGCCGATCTTGATCTCGAGCTCGGTGAGCATCGGGTCGGCGAGGTATCCGGCCCAGATCCCGAATCGTCCGGAGGCGAATTGCTTGATCCGCGAGGCGCGCAACGTCCCATAGCGCGAGAGATGTTCGCCCCCCTCGCCGCAATTGGACAGGCCACCGACCATGTTGGTGCCGTGGGCGACCGCCTCATGGGCGGGTGCGACGAGTGCGCCGTGACTCATTGCGCCGGAGGCGAAGGTCGCCGTGATCTCATGTGCGGGTTGCACGTCGGTGAGCGCGATCGGTGGGGTGTCGGCCACCGGCTCCAGGATGTCGCGCAACGCGCTCGGGCGGCGGGCCCGCGTGGCCGCCAGATCGGCGACGAAACCGCGATAGGCGTCGGTGACGGTGAACCGATCGATCTCGGCGGGACTCAATGCCGCAAAGCTGCTGTCCTCGTAGACCTCGTCACCCAGACCGAACGCGTCGGCGAGGGTGGCCAGGGTGAGCAGGCGGACCGTGTCACCGAGCCCCTCGGCCTCTGCTTTCGTCGATTCGCCTCGCGCCGAGGAGAAATGGATCTTCTCGTCGACGAGGGCGCCGTATCCGCGGACGGCCGCGGCGCCGAACGAGTGTCCCGCGCCCTCGGCACGTTCCTTGAACAGGCCGAGCAGGGGTAGGTCGGCGTCGGCAGCCGGTATTGGCACGCTCATCGCCGCGCTGTGTGCGGCTCCGAGGGCCTCGACGATCGGCTGTAGCCCCACACCGCCGACGGGTGCCCGCAGATTCGGGAACCAGTGGTGCAGATCCTGCTCGGCGGTGTCGAGGAAGGCCGGTTCGAAGAACTCACCGCCGATGTAGCTTTCGACCGTGCAGAGCCCGACCCGGCCCATGGTCTTGCACAGCGATTTCTCGGCGGCCTTGCGCCACCGGGCGAACCCCTCCTCGTCGGGTGCCCGCCGGGCCACCGTGTGTGGATGCACCGCGGCGGCACCGAACCCGAGGATCGCCGCGAGATGATGCGACGATTCGACCTGGCCGGTGTCGACGACGACCGAGATCCGCAGGCGCACCCCGGCGGAGATGAGTTGCTGATTGACCGCCGACACCGTGAAGATCATCGGCAGCGCCGCCCGTTCGGGACCGATCCCGCGGTCGCTGAGGACGGCGATACCGCCGGTGGCCGAAGCGAACTCGACGATTCGAGCGCCGAGACGGTCGATCGATTCGACGAGGTGGATGCGATCGGCGTCGGCGTCGACTCCCCGCTCGAATGTCGCGTCGAAGAGCTGCACTGGTGATTCCGACTGTGCCATCAGCAGTCCGAGCTCGCCGGCGGTGAGAATCGGTGTGCCGAGTACGATCTGGCGTCCTTCGGACGGGTCCGGCTCGGCGTTGATGTCCGGGCGCCGGCCGAGTGCGACCCGCAGGCTCATCCCGTCGGCCTCCCGGATGGAGTCCAGTGGCGGATTGGTCACCTGCGCAAAACGCTGCGAAAAGAACCGTGACACATTGGGTTCGACGTTGGTCAGCGGATTGATGGCGTTGCCGAAGCCCATCGCGGAGACCCGCTCGACGCCGTCGGCGAGCATCGGGTCGATGAAGTACCGGAAGCTCTCCTGATCGAGATTGTAGGCGCGGTAGCGCTGATGATCGGTGAGATCGTGCTCGGCGGCCGTGGCCGGGATGCCGTTCGACGAGGACTCGGCCGAGGTGTGCGCTGCGGCGATATCGGCGAGATCGACCTTCGCCGCGCGCAGCAAGGCGGGGTAATCCCGTGCGGTGGAGAGCTTTTCGTAGGCGTCGGCGGTGGTGTAGACGCGATGCTCGCGATGGTCGTAGTAGATCATCCCGCCCGCGGAGACGCGGCCGCGGGCGATCACGGTGTCGGGATCGAAGTCGACCTGCCCGGCTTCGGAGAAGGCGCACAGGTATTCGGTGGTCTCGACGGTGCGCAGCGGCCGCAGGCCGAGACGGTCCAGTCGCGCGCCGATGATCGTACCGTCACCGAAGACGACCGCGGCGGGTCCGTCGTTCTTCTCCTCGTAGAGCGAGAAGTACTCGAACATCGCCCGGACGCGGTCCGACAGCGTCGGATCGTTCTCCCATGCCGGCGGCATCATCGACACGATCGTCGTGACCAGGTCGGTCTGGTCGTTGATCACCCGAGCGGCCACGGTCTGGTCGAGGCGGCTGGAGTCGGACTGGCCGGGTGGACGCACGATGGGCCGTCGGGCTGCCGCGGCGGCGGAGACCTGGGCGATCCGGTTCTTTTTGTCGGTGTTGAGTTCGCCGTTGTGCGCGAGGAACCGGAACGGCTGCGCCATCGTGGGATGCGGGTCGGTGTTGGTGGAGAAGCGCGTGTGGAAGAACAGGGTGTGCACGCGATGATCGGGATCGGCGAGGTCGAGGAAGTAGTCGATGACCTCGGGGGAGGACAGTCGTCCTTTGAGGACCTGTGTGCGTGCCGACAGTGAGAGCGGATAGAGCCCGGCAAGCGCGGGCGCCGTGTAGCCGATCGCCTCGATGTGCAGAAGCGCCTGCTGGACGAGACGGTCGAGGTCCACCGGCTCGGGGCACGGTTGCGGTGCTGCGAAGATCCACTGGCGGATCGGGAGCTGGAAGTCGACGGCGGCCTCGCGGAGAACGTCGTCGTCGACCGGCACGTCGCGCACACACAACACGGTGAATCCGCGGTCGGCCATCGTGCGCTCGATCAACCGGGTGGCCTTGGCGGCCGACTCCTCGGTGGTCGGCAAGAAGAAGTTGCCGACGCAGAACTGGCCGAGGCGCAGGTCGGGGCGGCCGGTGAGTTTGCGGACGAACCGTTGGGACAGGTCGATGCAGATGCCGCCGCCGTCGCCGACGCCCAACGCGGACATGCCGCCGCGGTGGGGTACCGAACACAGTGCGGCACGCGCCTTGTCGATCACGCTGTGCTTCTGGACGCCGTCTTTACGGGTGATGAAGCCCACCCCACAACTGCTCTTCTCGTCGCTGGGGTCGACCAGCAGCTGCTGGTGACCGTGCCGATCGGCCTGCATTCGTCTCCTCGTGTGCCCGCGTATCCACTCGATGTGCCGGCCTCGGCGGTGACGTCCGAGTGAGCCGGTCGGCGATGTCCGCTGCGACGATGAAGCGAACATCAGAGGCACTATAACTTAGCCAAGCCTTACCAACATGAGCGTGCCCTAAATATGTCGCCGATGGCGGGAATGAACCCGTGGGTGGGTCTGTTGAGGCCGGTGAACCCTTCGGTGGGGCACGTCGTCACCGGTCACCGACGATTTCGGTCCGGTGCGGTACGCGTGGCATACTGATCGGTCGAGTCCGGTTCCGGTTCACACCGACGATCCGCGTCGGTGACCCGGCGACCACGAGAAAGGGACACCAGAGATGAAGCAGGGAATCCATCCCGACTACCACGCGACCACCGTCGTGTGCGGCTGCGGCAACACGTTCGAGACCCGCAGCACCGCTGCCAACGGTCGCATCAACGTGGAAGTCTGCTCGCAGTGCCACCCGTTCTACACGGGCAAGCAGAAGATCCTCGACACCGGCGGTCGCGTCGCGAAGTTCGAGGCTCGCTACGGCAAGCGCAAGAAGGCCGACGCCGCCAAGTAGACCCGTCGACGACGCCCGCCCGGTTCAGCAAGAACCGGCCGGGTGTCGTTTGTCTTTGGTGGGCGTGGTCGCAGATCGAATTCCCGGTGGCATCGGTGCCACACACGCCGTGTTCGCGCCGCGCCGCGATGCAGGAGGAAGAGCGAGGAGCGGAGCGACAAGGCGATGACGACGAAGAGCGGT
>NZ_MVPX01000149.1:0-302 GCF_002043085.1 Gordonia sp. i37
GACTGCGCCGCGCCGCGATGCAGGACGAAGAACGAGGAGCGCAGCGACGACGTGATGAGGACGAAGAGCGGTGAGTAAAGGCGCAGGTGCACGCGCGGACGGAGTCCGCGCCGAAGGCACTGCGCCGCGCCGCGATGCAGGAGGAAGAGCGAGGAGCGGAGCGACAAGGCGATGACGACGAAGAGCGGTGCAGTAGGGCGCGAACACCGCACCGGCGGAGCCGGTGCCAAAGGTACTGCGCCGCGCCGCGATGCAGGACGAAGAACGAGGAGCGCAGCGACGACGTGATGAGGACGAAGAGC
>NZ_MVPX01000015.1:0-16552 GCF_002043085.1 Gordonia sp. i37
ACCCGAGCCCGCAGTCGTGTCGGCAGATCGTGCTGCCGACACCGGTTCTCGACAACGACCACCTCGCCAAGCTCGTCCGGATCAACGACGACCCGAACCTCCCGGACTTCCGCAGCGCCCACATCCACGGCCTGTACCCGGTCGCCGAGGGCGGCGCCGGTCTGCGTGCGGCCCTCGACGAGGTCCGCACCAAGGTCAGCGCGGCGATCGCCGACGGGGTGAACCTGATCATCCTGAGTGACCGCGAATCCGACGAGACGCTGGCCCCGATCCCGTCGCTGCTGCTGACCGCGGCCGTGCACCACCACCTGGTGCGCGAGCGCAAGCGCACCCGCGTCGGACTGATCATCGAGTCCGGTGACTGCCGTGAGGTCCACCACGTCGCCACCCTCGTGGGATTCGGTGCGGCGGCGGTCAATCCGTACATGGCCTTCGAATCGATCGAGGACATGGTGGAGCGGGGCGCGTTGGGCGACATCGACTTCGAGACCGCCCGCGCCAACTACATCAAGGCCGCGAGCAAGGGCGTGCTCAAGGTGATGAGCAAGATGGGCATCTCCACCCTCGCCTCCTACACCGGCGCACAGCTGTTCCAGGTCATCGGCATCAACCAGGACACCGTCGACGAGTTCTTCACCGGGCTGCGCAGCCAGCTCGGCGGAATCGGTCTCGACGAGATCGCCGCCGACGTCGCCGCCCGACATGCGTTGGCGTTCAACGACCGTCCCAGCGAGCGGGCCCACCGCGAACTGCCGGTCGGCGGCGAATACCAGTGGCGCCGTGAGGGCGAGTACCACCTGTTCAACCCCGACACGGTGTTCAAGCTCCAGCATTCGACGCGCACCGGTCAGTACAAGGTGTTCAAGGAATACACCAAGCTCGTCGACGACCAGTCGCGCAAGCTCGCGACGCTGCGCGGTCTGTTCGACTTCAACTTCGGTGACCGCGACCCGATCCCGATCGACAAGGTCGAATCGGCGCGCGAGATCGTCAAACGCTTCTCCACGGGTGCGATGAGCTTCGGCTCGATCTCGGCCGAGGCGCACGAGACCCTCGCGATCGCGATGAACCGGCTCGGTGGACGCTCGAATTCCGGTGAGGGCGGCGAGGATCCGCGTCGGTTCCACCATGACGAGAACGGTGACTGGCGCCGCAGCGCGATCAAGCAGGTCGCGTCGGGCCGTTTCGGTGTGCACTCGCACTACCTGAGCAACTGCACCGACATCCAGATCAAGATGGCACAGGGCGCCAA
Organism: Gordonia sp. i37; assembly: GCF_002043085.1. Taxonomy (NCBI): domain Bacteria; kingdom Bacillati; phylum Actinomycetota; class Actinomycetes; order Mycobacteriales; family Gordoniaceae; genus Gordonia; species Gordonia sp. i37. The sequence goes on from NZ_MVPX01000015.1 coordinate 1,253, forward strand.
GCCCGGCGAGGGCGGCCAGCTGCCGCCGCACAAGGTGTACCCGTGGGTCGCCGAGGTGCGAGGCTCCACCCCCGGTGTCGGGCTGATCTCGCCGCCGCCGCACCACGACATCTACTCGATCGAGGATCTCGCCCAGCTGATCCACGACCTGAAGAATGCGAACCCGCAGGCGCGCATCCACGTCAAGCTCGTCAGCGAGATCGGCGTGGGCACCGTCGCCGCGGGTGTGTCCAAGGCACACGCCGACGTCGTGCTCATCTCCGGGCACGACGGTGGCACCGGCGCTTCGCCGCTCACCTCGCTCAAGCACGCGGGTGCGCCGTGGGAGATCGGTCTGGCCGAGACCCAGCAGACGTTGCTGCTCAACGGTCTTCGCGATCGCATCTCGGTACAGGTCGACGGTCAGCTCAAGACCGGACGCGACGTGGTGGTCGCCGCGCTGCTCGGCGCCGAGGAATTCGGGTTCGCCACCGCCCCACTGGTGGTGTCGGGTTGCATCATGATGCGCGTGTGCCACCTCGACACCTGCCCCGTGGGCGTGGCCACCCAGAATCCGTTGCTGCGTGAGCGTTTCACCGGCAAGCCGGAGTTCGTGGAGAACTTCTTCCTCTTCATCGCCGAGGAGGTCCGCGAGTTGCTGGCCCGTCTGGGCTTCCGCACCCTGCAGGAGGCGGTCGGCCACGTCGAGGCCCTCGACACCGGAAAGGCGCTGTCGCACTGGGGTTCGGCGAAGGCCGGCAAGCTCGACCTGTCCTCGGTGCTCGCCGAGACGGAATCGCCGTTCATGAACCAGGACCTGTACTGCTCCGGCGTGCAGGATCACGGTCTCGACAAGGCTCTCGATCAGCAGTTGATCGCGCAGAGCCGGGAGGCGATCGACCACGGTACCCGGGTGAGCTTCTCGTCGAAGATCACCAACGTGAACCGCACCGTCGGCACGATGCTCGGCCACGAGGTCACCAAGGCCTATGGCGCGCAGGGTCTCCCGGACGGGACGATCATGATCGACTTCACCGGCTCGGCGGGCAACAGCTTCGGTGCGTTCGTGCCCAAGGGCATCACGCTGCGCCTCGAGGGCGATGCCAACGACTTCGTCGGCAAGGGACTCTCGGGCGGCCGCATCGTGGTGCGTCCGGCGCGCAACGCCCCGGACGGGTTCGTCGCCGAGGAGAACATCATCGCCGGCAATGTCATCGGGTTCGGTGCGACGGCGGGCAAGATCTTCTTGCGCGGTGTGGTCGGCGAGCGGTTCTGTGTGCGCAACTCGGGTGTCACCGCGGTCGTCGAAGGCGTCGGCGACCACGGCTGCGAGTACATGACGGGCGGTCGTGTGGTGGTCCTCGGCGGCACGGGGCGCAACTTCGCCGCGGGCATGTCCGGCGGCATCGCCTACGTGTACGACCCGCAACAGAACTTCGCCGACAACCTCAATCCCGAACTCGTCGAACTCGACCCGCTCGACGACGACGATCTCGAGTTCCTCGCGGGCATCATCACCGAGCACCGCGACGAAACCGAATCACCGGTCGCCGCAGCACTGCTCGAGCAGTGGGAGACCACGCAGACGCAGTTCGCCAAGGTGATGCCGCGCGACTTCAAGCGTGTGCTGGCAGCCGCCGCGGACGCCGAGCGAGATGGACGAGACGTGAACGAAGCGATCATGGAGGCCGCACGTGGCTGACCCCAGAGGATTCCTCAAGCACACCGAGCGGGAGTTGCCCGACCGTCGTCCGGTCGACCTGCGCCTGCTCGACTGGAAAGAGGTCTACACCGACTTCGACAAGGACCACCTGCAGACACAGGCCAGCCGGTGCATGGACTGCGGTATCCCCTTCTGCCACAACGGCTGTCCGCTGGGCAACCTCATTCCCGAGTGGAACGACCTGGTGTACAAGGATCGGTGGGACGACGGGATCGAACGTCTGCACGCCACCAACAACTTCCCGGAGTTCACCGGGCGGTTGTGCCCGGCGCCGTGCGAGGCGTCGTGCGTGCTCGGCATCAATCAGCCGCCGGTCACCATCAAGCAGGTGGAGGTCGAGCTGATCGACAACGCCTGGGACAGTGGACTGGTCACCCCGGTGCTGCCGACCGAGCACACCGGCAAGAACATCGCCGTCGTCGGGTCCGGGCCCGCGGGACTGGCCGCCGCACAGCAGCTCACCCGCGCCGGTCACACCGTCTACGTCTACGAGCGGGCCGACCGCATCGGCGGCCTGCTGCGCTACGGCATCCCCGAGTTCAAGATGGAGAAGCGCCACATCGACCGTCGTCTCGAGCAGATGAAGGCCGAGGGAACGGTGTTCCGCACCGGTGTCAACGTCGGGGTCGACATCACCGTCGCGCAGCTGCGTGAGGACTTCGACGCCGTCATCCTTGCGATGGGCTCGACCATCGGTCGCGATCTGCCGATCGAGGGCCGCGAACTCGACGGCATCCACCAGGCGATGGAGTTCCTGCCGCAGGCCAACCGCGTACAGCTCGGCGACACCGTCGACGGCCAGATCACCGCGAAGGGCAAGAAGGTCGTCATCATCGGCGGCGGCGACACCGGCGCCGACTGCCTCGGTACCTCGCTGCGTCAAGGCGCCGAGATCGTGCACCAGTTCGAGATCATGCCGCGTCCGCCGCAGGAGCGCGCCGAGTCCACCCCGTGGCCGACCTACCCGTTGATGTACCGCGTCTCCTCGGCCCACGAGGAGGGCGGCGAGCGGGTGTTCTCGGTCAACACCGAGATGTTCGTCGGCGAGAACGGCAAGGTCACCGGCCTCAAGGCACACGAGGTGGTCATGCGTGACGGCCGCTTCGAGAAGGTCGAGGGCAGCGACTTCGAGCTCGAGTGCGACCTGGTGCTGCTCGCGATGGGCTTCGTCGGACCCGAACGCACCGACCTGCTCGACAAGCTCGGCGTCGAATACGACCAGCGCGGAAACATCAAGCGGGATGACGAGTTCCGGGCGGTCGGCCAGGAGAACGTCTTCGTCGCCGGCGACGCCGGCCGCGGTCAGTCACTGATCGTGTGGGCCATCGCCGAGGGGCGTTCGGCCGCGGCGGCCGCCGATCAGTACCTGGCCGGTCGCACCGATCTGCCCGCTCCGATCTACCCCACGCAGGTCGCCCAGCGCTGAGGCACACGATCACGACGACCGGTGGTCGGCGGTCCCGCACGGGGCGCCGGTCACCGGTCGAGTCGTCTGCGGAGGCAGGCTCACCAGGCGGAGATCAGTTCGACCGGCCTTCGAGGGCCTTGGTCATCTCCTTGGGCACCGAGTCGGCGAGGCGGTTGAAGATGACCCCGAAGATCGGTTCGGCGATGGCGCCGAATCGCTGGAAATCGACGGTGGCCGCATAGGTGATCGAGGTACGTCCGTTGCCGGCGTCGGTGAACGAGAGGTCGTCGGTCGTCGTGGCGGTCTTGTTGGAACCGGTGAACACGACGTGGTCGGGGTCGTCGCGGGTGAGTTCGTAGGTGAGCTCGGTGGAGATGCCGTACAGCTTGGTCTTGTTGTGCCAGGTGGTGCCGAGACCGATTGGGCCCCGGGTGTTTTGCGTGCATTCGACGGTTCCCGGATCCCATTCCGCGGCATTGGCGAAGTCGCGGAGATAGGTGACGACCTGGTCGCGGGGACGGTCGACGGTGAAGGTGCGCGAGACGTTGACCACAGCATGGCTCCTTTGTCCGATAAGCGGTGTCGTTCACCGGTATTTCGTCGCCGAAGGGTTTGCGGACCGTCTCCCCGGTCCTAAACTCGTTCGGGTATTGGTCGGTGGTCGCGGGTCTGCGGGGACCCGGCCGATGGCCACGATTGAAGGGGAGGCGCTCGTGCGCAAGCTGTTTGTGATGGTCCTGACCCTGCTCATCGCGGCGATCGGCGCGGTCGCGGCGGGCGGCACGGCGCACGCCGCCGACTGTCCGCGGCTCTATGTCATCGCGGTACCGGGCACATGGGCCGACGGACCCGGACTGCTCGGCGACGTGACCTCCGGCCTCGGCGCCGACACCCAGGTCGCCTACGTCCGCTACGACGCGACCGCATTCCCCTGGGAGAAGGCGATCTACGGTAAGTCCAAGGCGCAGGCGGTCTCGAACGTGACCGGCCTCGCGGTCACCATGTTGCGACGCTGCCCGGCCACCAAGATCGCGCTGACCGGCTACAGCCAGGGTGCCGACGCCGCCGGCGACTTCGCCTCCGAGGTCGGCGCGGGCACCGAGCGGGTGCGTCCACAGCAGGTCGCCGGGGTGGTGCTCCTCGCCGATCCGCGTCGTTCGTCGAAGGATCCGCTGGTGGGACCCCCGCTCACCGGCCAGGGCAGTGGCGGACCCCGCATCGGCGGCATGGGATGGCTGACGCCGGTCACCCGGCAGATCTGCGTGCCGAGCGACCTCTACTGCAACACCCCGCGCGACTACTACGTCACGCGCGTCGTCGGCTACCTCGCCGAGACGAGTGATCCGACGCCCAGCCAGTACGGCCAGTACCAGCTCGAGGCGGCGGCGATCGTCAACGAGATGCTCACCCAGGGTGGCCCCGGCCGGATCGTGCAGGAGTTGAGCAACGCGCGGGCGCGTGAGCAGATCATCGAGTTCAACAAGTTCATCCAGTCGGGATCGCACGGTGACTACGCGACGTTCCAGGTCAAGCCGGGAGTGACGGCGGTGCAGTGGGCGCACGACTACCTCGCCGGACTGGCGTGATCTTCGCCACGTCGTGATCTTCCGCAGGTCACCGGGTCGCGCGTCGCTACCAGGACGGTAACGATTTCCGTGTCATCATCGACGTACACGGGTGTGGTTGCGAGTTGGAAAACCGCCGCTACAGTAAGACGAAGTCAGTATCCGTTGTATTGATTCAGGGAAGCGTTGAGTCATGAAGTTGGCTGAGACACTCCACGGACCCCGTCGACCCGCCCGGCTCGGGGCGCTGTCCATCCGACGCACCCGCCGTCAGGCACGAATGTTCCCGGCCGAAGCCGAACGACTGATCACCGCTGCTGAACTCCGTCGGCTCCACGGCTGAATCGACTCCACGGCTGAGCCGGGGCCGACCGCCGTTGCGCCCGGCCGGTGGGACTCACCCCGCCGAGACACGCGCGGACTGCCCGCCCAATTCGACGACGTCGCCGACGACGAGCTGACGACCGCGTCGGGTCTCCACGTCACCGTTGACACAGACCAATCCGTCGGCGATGACCTCCTTGGCCTCCGCACCGGAGTCGATGAGGTTGGCCAGCTTCAGGAACTGGCCGAGCCGGATGACCTGATCACTGATCGCGACGTCGAACACACCGCCATCCTGGCAGACGGCAAGCGTTCCCGGCGAGCCGAACCGCGCACTAAGGTTGTCTGTCATGGCGGTCGAGACCGGAGTGCAGCAGGCCCCCGACGACGAGAAGCAGCACGGATCGGTGCCGCCGGATCGGACAGCGGCCGAACGCCGTTCGGCTGATCTGCTCGACCAGATCCGGCATCCACGGGGTTTCGGGCACAACGCGCCGCGGATCGCCGGCACCGTGGTGGGCGTCATGGCGGCAATTGCGTTGGCGTCGAGCGTTTTTCCGTTCTTCCGGCATTGGATTCACGTTCCTCGTGACTACGTCGACAACTACATCGTCGCGATGCCGGAGACGAGCTTCGCTTGGGCTTATGTGCTGGCATTGGTGGCGATCGCACTCGCCGCCCGCAAGCGCATCGCCTGGTGGATCTGCGTCATCCTGCTGGTGCTGTTCATGCTCACCAACGCACTGCTCCTGATCCCGGCGATCGGCTCCGATCTGGACATGACCCGCACCGAGCGGATCAACACCGGGATCGGGCTGGCGATACAGGTGGCCATCCTCTTCTTCCTGGTTCTCACGTTCCGGCAGTTCTACACCCGGGTCCGCCGCGCCGCGTTGCTGCGTGCGCTCGGTGTGCTGATCACCGGGCTGGTTGTTGCCACCATGCTGGGCTGGGGTCTGGTGGTGCTGGTACCCGGCAGCCTGGAGTCGGGGGAGCGTCTGCCGTATGCGTTCAACCGCGTCGTCGCCTTCGCGACCATCGATCAGCGCACCTTCGACGGCCACCACACCCATCCGTGGATCAACGGGCTACTGGGACTGTTCGGGGCTCTGGCCCTGATCGCCGCCGCGATCGTGCTGTTCCGGTCTCAGCGGCTCAAGTCGCTGATCACCGCGGAGGACGAACGACTGATCCGCGCGCTCATCGACCGGTTCGGCGACGACGACTCGCTGGCCTACTTCTCCACCCGCCGCGACAAGGCCGTGGTGTTCTCGCTCGACGGTCGGGCGGCGATCACCTATCGCGTCGAACTCGGCGTCGGACTGGCCGGCGGTGATCCGATCGGCGACCCGGACTCGTGGTCGGGGGCGATCGCGGAGTTCCTGACGCTGTGCGAGCGGTACGGCTGGCATCCGGCGGCGATGGGCGCCAGCGAGCGCGGCGCCGAGGCATACGACGCGGCGGGTTTCGGCACGCTCAACATCGGTGACGAGGCGATCATCCACACCCGCGACTTCACGCTGTCGGGACCGGCGATGAAGAGTGTGCGCCAGGCGGTCACCCGTAATCGGCGGGCCGGGGTCACCGTACGAATCCGACGGCACAGCGAATTGTCGGACGCACAGATGGCCGAGGCGATCGCCCGCGCCGACGCGTGGCGCGACACCGACGAGGAACGCGGCTTCGCGATGGCACTCTCGCGACTCGGCGACCCCGCCGATGGCAACTGCCTGCTCGTCGAGGCGATCCAGAACGAGGGCACCGACGACGAGAAGGTCATCGGCTTGCTGTCCTTCGTCCCGTGGGGTCGGCGTGGGGTCTCGCTCGACCTCATGCGCCGCGACCGCAACGGCGTCAACGGCGTGGTGGAGACGATGGTCGTCGAGCTGTGTCAGCGTGCCGAACAGGTCGGCGTCACCGACATCTCCCTGAATTTCGCGACGTTTCGCGCCTTCTTCGAGCATGGCGGGCAGATCGGTGCCGGACCGGTGATGCGGGCGAGTTACTCGGCGTTGATGTTCGGCTCCCGGTTCTTCCAGATGGAGTCGCTCTATCGCTCCAACGCGAAGTACCTGCCGGATTGGCAGCCGCGGTACCTGTGCTTCGAGGACGCCCGGATGCTCCCGCGTGCCGGGCTGGCGAGCATCGTCACCGAGGGTTTCGTGCGGCTGCCGCGCTTCGGCCGCAAGGAACAGTACGAAGCCGGCGAGCCGTCGGTACCGCAGGGAGTCGACGTCGACGCGCTCGTCGCGCAGTTCGCCGAGGAAGCCGATCAGCAGGCGGTCTCCGTGCATCGGCCCGAGCAGGTCCGGGTGCGGATGGCCAAGCTCGATCGGCTCATCGCCGAGGGCTTCGACCCGTACCCGCCGGCCGACGCGCCCACCCACACCATCGCCGCGGCCCGGGAACTACCGCAGGGCACCCAGGTCACCATCGCCGGCCGCATCACCCGGTTGCGCGACTTCGGCAAAGTGATCTTCGCCGACCTCCACGACTGGTCGGGGCAGGTGCAGTTGCTCATCGAGGATTCCCGGATCATTCCGGGCACACCGGATTTCGGCTCCGATGTGGACCTCGGTGATCTCGTCGAGGTGCGTGGCATGCTCGGCGAGAGCCGCAAGGGCGAGCTGTCGGTGCTGATCGACGCGTGGCGGATCAACGGCAAATGCCTGCGTCCGCTGCCCGACAAGTGGGCCGGTCTGATCGACCCGGAAGCCCGTGTGCGCCAACGCTATCTGGACCTGGCGACCAACGCCCGCAGCCGGGACCTGCTCAAGACCCGCAGCGTCGTCGTCAAAGCGCTGCGCGACTTCCTCGCCACCCGGGATTTCCTGGAGGTGGAGACGCCGATCCTGCAGCGAATCCACGGCGGCGCCAACGCCACCCCGTTCCAGACGCACATCAACGCCTACAACCTCGACCTCTATCTGCGTATCGCACCCGAGCTGTACCTCAAGCGGCTCTGCGTCGGCGGGGTGGAGAAGGTCTACGAGATCGGGCGGAACTTCCGCAACGAGGGCGTCGACTTCAGCCACAACCCCGAGTTCACCAGCCTCGAAGCCTATGAGGCGCATAGTGATTACCTGAAGATGCTGGATCTGACCCGCGAGATGATCCAGTTCGCCGCGACCGCGGCGCACGGTGAGCCGGTGATCTACCGGACCGGTGACGACGGCACCGTCGAGCGCATCGACATCTCCGGTGACTGGCCGGTCAAGACCGTGCACGAGGTGGTCTCCGAGGGTGCCGGTGAGGAGGTCACGCCGGAGACGAGCGCCGAGGACCTGCGTCGGATCTGTGATCGGCTGGAGATCGCACACCGCCCCGACTGGGACGCGGGGGCGCTGGTGCTCGAACTGTATGAGCACCTCGGTGAGGACCGCACGACGTTCCCGACGTTCTACATCGACTTCCCCACGTCGACCTCGCCGCTCACCCGTGCCCACCGCAGCCGCGCGGGTGTCGCCGAACGGTGGGATCTCGTCGCCTGGGGCGTCGAGCTCGGCACCGCCTACACCGAGCTCACCGATCCGGTCGAACAACGCAAACGGCTGACGGCGCAATCGATTCTGGCCGCCGACGGTGATCCGGAGGCGATGGAACTCGACGAGGACTTCCTCGAGGCACTCGAATACGCGATGCCGCCCACCGGCGGACTCGGCGTCGGCGTCGACCGCGTCGTCATGCTGATCACCGGTCAGTCGATCCGCGAATCGCTGCCGTTCCCGTTGGTCAAGCCCGACGAGGGGTAACCGTCGTCGACGGCGCCCGGTTTCACGCCGACGGCGCTTGTCTCAACGCCGAGAGCGCTCGAGGACGCGTCGCGAAGGCGCTGTCGGCGAGGTGAAGGGCGCTGTCGGCGGGTTGGAGGGCGCTGTCGGCGGAGTAGGGGTCATTACCTGTTGGTTGCGGTTACACCTATGCTGGTCGGCATGAGTGAGCTCACCTTCACCCCGACCGCCGACCTGGTCGACGAGATCGGTGCCGATGTCCGTAGCTGCGACGTCCAGTTCACCCAGTACGGCGGCGTGCGCGAGTTCGTCGGCCGCGTGAGCACCGTGCGCTGCTTCCAGGACAACGCCCTTCTCAAGTCGGTGCTCGGCGAATCCAACCCCGGTGGTGTCCTCGTCGTCGACGGCGACGCGTCGGTGCACACCGCACTGGTCGGCGATCTGATCGCCGAACTCGGCCGGTCCAACGGCTGGGCCGGCATCATCGTCAACGGCGCGATCCGCGACGCGAAGACGATCGGCGGGATGGGGATCGGTGTGAAGGCACTGGGCACCAACCCGCGCAAGTCCACCAAGACCGGTGCAGGTGAGCGTGACGTGCCCATCGACCTCGGCGGCATCACCTTCGTCCCCGGCGACACCCTCTACTCCGACGACGACGGCATCGTGCTCGTCGCCGCCGTCTGACCGTCACACCCATCTCCCGATCGCTGACGAGGAGCGCACAGATCATGGCCCGACCCACTCCCGAATACTTCGCCCGTCTCGGTGCGCTCGTCGCCATCGACAACGCCGCCGACCGGCCCACCCGCCCGGTCCTCGAGGCGTTCAGTGGTGTCGAGATGGCCACCATCCCGGTCGGGACCGCCGCCGACCTCGAGACCGCCGTGGCCCGCGCCCGCGTCGCGCAGGAGGGCTGGGCCGCGCGCAGCCCGCAGGACCGCGCCAAGGTCCTCGACAAGTTCTCCGAGCTGGTGCACCGCAACGCGGCGTCGCTGATGGACATCGCGCAGGCCGAGACCGGCAAGGCGCGCGTCTACGCCCAGGAAGAGGTCATCGACGTCGCGCTGACCGCGCGGCACTACGCCACCGCGGGCCCCAAGATGCTCGCCGACCGCAAGGTCAAGGGCATCATCCCGGGCGCGACGAGTGTGCGGGTGCGATATCAGCCCAAGGGTGTCGTCGGCGTGATCAGCCCGTGGAACTATCCGCTGACCCTCGCGGTCTCCGACGCGGTGGCCGCGCTGCTCGCCGGCAACGGTGTGGTCATCAAACCCGACAGCCAGACCCCGTACTGTGCGCTGGCGCTGGCCGAACTGCTCTACGAGGCGGGCCTGCCGGCCGAGTTGTTCGCTGTCGTGCCGGGACCGGGAAGTGTTGTCGGACAAGCGATCGTCGCCACCACCGACTACGTCATGTTCACCGGCTCGTCGGCCACCGGCGCCACGCTCGCCGAGCAGGCCGGCCGACGTCTGATCGGCTTCTCCGCCGAACTGGGCGGCAAGAACCCGATGATCGTCACCGCGGGCGCCGACATCGACCGCGCCGTCGAGGGCGCCGCCCGCGCCTGCTACTCGAACTCCGGGCAGTTGTGCATCTCCATCGAGCGCCTCTACGTCGACGCGATCATCGCCGACGAGTTCATCGAGAAGTTCGGTGCATTCGTCCGCGGCATGCGCCTGGGCGCCACCTACGATTTCAGTGCCGACATGGGCTCGCTCGCCTCAGCCGCCCAGGTCGACACCGCCCAGGCACACGTCGACGACGCAGTGGCCAAGGGCGCCACGGTGATCGCGGGCGGCAAGCGCCGCGCCGACCTGGGACCGTTCTTCTTCGAGCCGACCGTGCTCACCGGCGTCACCGATGCGATGGAGTGCTTCGCCAACGAGACCTTCGGTCCGGTGGTGTCGGTGTACCCGGTCGACTCGATCGACGAGGCCATCAAACTCGCCAACGACACCGACTACGGACTCAACGCCAGCGTGTGGGCGGGCAGCAGTGACGAGGCCCAGCGGATCGCCGAGAAGCTGCGGGCCGGCACGGTCAACATCAACGAGGGCTATGCCGCGGCGTGGGCGTCGACGGCAGCCCCGATGGGCGGCATGGGCATCTCCGGCGTCGGACGCCGGCACGGCGAGGAGGGCCTGCTCAAATACACCGAGCCGCAGACGATCGCCGAGCAGCGGTTCATCGGCATCGATCGCGCACCCGGCATCCCGCAGGGCCTCTACCGCGCGGCGACGCCGTTCGCGATGCGCGCCCTGAAGTATCTGCCCGGTCGCTGATCGGATTCTCAAGCACTCGAACACCCGGGGTTCCGGCCCCTCCCGGGCCTGAAATCCCCTGATCAGCCGACACGCACACGGCGTGCCAATCCGGTTGGATGCAAGAGTGTTCGCGAGTGTGCGCCGACGTTCCGGCGTCTGGCTGGTCGTGGTGATCGGGGTCGTCGTCGGAGTGGTGGCGGCGTCGTCGGCATCGTCGACGACGGCTGCGCCGGTCGCACGGGTGGTGCCCGGGCCGGTTGCCGCGCCGCCGATGCCCCGTGCCCAGCAGCTCGTCCTGAGTTTCACCGGTGACAACATCCTGGGCACCGACGACAAGTTCTCCACGGCGACGTCGTTGCCGACGGTGTGGGCGGACAACGGGCGGCGGCCGGACTACTTCTTCCAGAACGTCAAGGCGCTGTTCGATGCGGACGATCTGACCGTCGCCAACTTCGAGGTGGCGCTCACGCGCCGCGGCACGCAGCGCTACAAGGGGGAGGGCGAGGTCTATCACTTCCACGGTGATCCGGCGCTCGCGGCGACGTTGCCCGCGGGCGGGATCGACGTGGTGACCGTCGCCAACAATCACACCTTCGATTACGGCCAGGTCGGTTTCGATGACACTCTCGCCGCGCTCCGGGGTGTCGGCGTGGAGTACTTCGGCACCGGTGACGAGAGTGAGGGGTCGGGGTACGACCTGGACAACCTGACCACGATCAAGGGCGTGAGGTTCGGCTTCGTCGGATACCAGGCGTGGACCGACAGCGCACAGATGCGTCGAAAACTGGTGTCGGACATCAAATCCCTGCGAGCCCGCGGCGCCGACGTGGTGATCCCGTTCATGCACTGGGGCATCGAGAGCGAACACGAACCGTACGGTGCGCAGACCGAGCTCGCCCATCTCGCGATCGATGCGGGCGCCGACCTCGTCGTCGGAACCCATCCCCATGTCATCCAGTCCATGGAGATCTATCGGGGCAAGCTGATTGCATACTCATTCGGCAACTTCGCCTTCGGTGGCAACAGCAACCCCACCGACAAACGCACCTTCATCCTGCAAACCCGCTTCGACATGGCCGGTACCGCGGTGCGCGGCGTCGATTTCCGGGTGATCCCGACGCGGGTGTCACGTACGGAGTCCTACAACGACTACGTCCCGACGCCGTACCCGCAGGCGCAGGCGGCGCAGGTCCTGACGTTCATCAACGGGCTCTCCCCGACGCTGAACGGCCGCGCCGCCAATGCGTTCGTGCCGGTGAACCCGAACAATGTCCCGACGACCCCGACACGGCCGGGTGGGGTCGGCGGACCGGGCTGAGGGTCAGCGAGAAGCCCAGCCGTTGGCGTTGCCCGCCTGCGACCACTCACGGTCCCACAAAACGTCGTGGATGCGCGCGACCCGGCGTCGAACCAGGGTGACCCCACTCATCACCAGCGCGAACATCGCACACCAGGCCAGTACACCCACCCAGACCGCACCCAGAACGCGTTCGGTGGGGCCGGGGTGATCCTGGAGCCGGGTGCCGTCCGGGGTGGTCCATGCGGGGGTGGTGGAGCCGTCCTTGGTGCCGCGGGGCACCGACGTCGAATCGGTGTGCACGCCCGAGGAATTGCGCCACGAGACGGTGGCGGTGGTCTCGACGGCGGTCGGATCCGAATCGGAGACGCTGACGACCGTGGCGGAGATGGGGATCGCGGCGTCGGCGCGGTCGGTGACCGAGCGATAGGTGGCATCGGCCGCCCACACGCTCAGTGGGATCGCCAGGAGAAGGATGACGACGGATGCGACGACCGCGGCGGCGATCATCCGATCGCCGCGTCGCATCAACGGATTGTGGGACCACGGTAGATACGCGGCCCTCCGCCGATACGACATCCGGTTGTCCATCATTACCTCGCGATCGCGAACACATTCACCTTCCACAATTCGCTTCGGTAACGGTTTTGACAAACGCGAAAGCCCAGGTAACGACGAAGTGTGAGCAACCCAACACCGCTCGCACGCTCACAGGCTTCTCCCAGTCGTCGTCCAGTCGGGGTGGAGAACCGGACATCATTCTTGAACCCGATGCAGTGCGCTGCCATGAACGAGGCAAGTGCACTGGCGGGGCGGATCGCCCGGCGTACGTCCACCCGGCAACACACGCAGTGAGCAACGGCGAGACGTGAAGGTCTCGCGACAGGAGGAATGATGACCGCAATTCTGGATCGGCCGAGTTCGTCGCCGCCATCCGACGACGCCGCCCCACCGAGCCATCGGCGCACCGGGCGACCGATGCCGTGGAGCAAGCTGAGCCTGACCGGCTTGCTGACCATCACCGGAGTTCTCTATCTGTGGAACCTCTCGGCCAGCGGCTACGCCAACACCTTCTACGCCGCGGCCGCCTGGGCCGGGTCGCAGAGCTGGCGTGCCTGGTTCTTCGGCGCGCTGGATCCGTCGAGCTTCATCACCGTCGACAAGCCGCCGGCCTCGCTGTGGGTCACCGGGTTGTCGGTGCGGATCTTCGGGATGAACTCCTGGGCGGTGCTCGCGCCGCAGGCGATCATGGGCGTCGCGTCGGTCGCGTTGATGTACGCGACGATGCGCCGTGTCATCGCCGATCCCCGCCAAGGCACCGCGGCCGGCCTCATCGCCGGCGCCGTGCTGGCGTTCACCCCGGCGGCCGCCCTGATGTTCCGCTTCAACAACCCCGACGCGCTGCTGGTGCTGTTGATGGTGGCCGCGGCCTACTGCACGGCGCGGGCGATCGCGACCAACTCGGGCCGCTGGCTGGCCCTGGTGGGTGTCGCGCTGGGCTTCGCGTTCCTCACCAAGATGATGCAGGGCCTGCTGGTGCTGCCGGCATTCGCGCTGGCCTACCTGCTGTTCGCGAACAACGGCTGGCTCAAGCGGATCGGGCAGTTGCTGCTCGCCGCGGTGGCGCTGGTGGTGTCGGCGGGCTGGTTCGTGCTGGTCACGATCCTCGTCCCGGCGAGCTCGCGGCCCTACATCGGGGGCTCCACCGACAACTCGTTCATGAATCTGGTGCTCGGCTACAACGGGCTGGGTCGCATCAGTGGCGGTAACGGCCCGGGTGGTGGCGGTGGTCCCGGTGGCGGGCAGGCCGGAGGCTCCTTCGGCGGCTCGACGGGTCTGAATCGACTGTTCGGTTCGGAGATGGGCAACGAGATCTCGTGGCTGCTGCCGGTGGCGCTGTTCGTGGTGGCCTTCGGGGTGTACCTGATGATCCGTAGCTTCCCGATCTTCAACTACCGCAACGGTGTTGACCGCGTCGAGTCCGGCGCCATCGTCACCTGGGGTGGCTGGCTGCTGGTGACCGGGATGATCTTCAGCTACATGAGCGGCACCATCCACCCGTACTACACCGTGGCGCTGGCCCCGGCGATCGGCGCGCTGGTCGGCATGGGATCGGTGTTCGCGTGGCGGCGGCGGGCGCACTGGGACGGACGCATCGCGATGGCCGCGATGATCGGGCTGGCCGCATGGTGGGCCATCGTGCTGCTCAATCGCAACGACTGGGGTCCGGTCTGGTGCCGGTGGCTGATCGGTGTGGTGGCCGTCATCGCCGTGGTCGGTGTGATCGCCGGAAGCGTGCTGGGTCTGAAGAAGGTGGTGGCCGCCTCGGTGCTGGCCGGTGCACTCGCCGGATTCGGTGGTACCGCAGCCTTTTCGATCGCGACCGCGGCCACCGCGCACAGTGGGTCGATCCCGACCGCGGTGCAGACCTCCTCGGCCGGTGGCGGTATGGGCGGACCCGGTGGCATGGGTGGCTTCAGCGGACGAGGTGGGCAGCACGGCTCGACGCAGGGTACCCAGGGGACCCCGCCGTCGGGGACTGTGTCCCAGAACGGTTCGGCCCAGAACGGTTCGGCCCAGAACGGTTCGGCCCAGAACGGTTCGGATCAGCAGGGACGACGTGGCGGTGGCATGAGTGGTTTCGGTGGCGACGTCTCGTCGAACAGCGATCTGGTCAAGCTGCTGCAGTCCACCAACGCCACCTGGGCGGCGGCGACCAACGGATCGCAGTCGGCGTCGGGGATCGAGATCGCGACCGGCAAGTCGGTGATGGCCATCGGCGGCTGGAGCAACGACCCCGCGCCCACGCTCGACGAATTCAAGAAGATGGTGTCGGAGGGCAAGATCGCCTACTACATCGGCGGATCGGGCGGCGGTCCCGGCGGCAATTCGGAGATCTCGACCTGGGTGTCGCAGAACTTCACCGAGATGACCGTCGGCGGGCAGACGGTGTACAAGCTGATCTGATCCCCTCGGTCTGATCACGCCCGCCAGACCACGGCAGGG
>NZ_MVPX01000150.1:0-30059 GCF_002043085.1 Gordonia sp. i37
AACCGCCATCGACGACATCCTCGCCGAGCATGCGGGTTTGGAGACCCAGCTCGCCGATCCGTCGTTGCATGACGATCCGGCGATGGCGCGTCGCGTGGGTAAGAGGTTCGCCGAGTTGGCTCCGATCATGGCAACGCATGCCCGTTTGCAGTCTGCGCGTGACGATCTCGCGGCGGCACGGGAGCTCGCCGCCGACGATGCCGGTTTTGCCGAGGAGATCCCGGCGCTCGAGGAGACGGTGGCAGAACTCGATGCGACGCTGACCGATCTGCTCGCCCCGCGTGACCCGCACGACGCCGACGACGTGGTGCTCGAGATCAAATCCGGTGCGGGCGGCGAGGAGTCGGCGTTGTTCGCCGCGGATCTGGCACGTATGTACCTGAAGTACTGCGAGCGACACGGGTGGAAGGCCGAAATGCTGGGTATCACCGAGTCCGATCTCGGCGGCTACAAGGAAGCCACGATGTCGATTCGCTCGCGTGAGGTGTCGCGGGACGGGGTGTGGTCGCGATTGAAGTTCGAGGGCGGTGTGCACCGCGTGCAGCGGGTGCCGGTCACCGAGTCGCAGGGACGCATTCACACGTCGGCGGCCGGGGTGCTCATCTACCCGGAACCCGATGAGGTGGAGCAGGTCGCGATCGACGAGTCGGATCTGCGGATCGACGTGTATCGCTCGTCGGGTAAGGGTGGGCAGGGCGTCAACACCACCGACTCGGCGGTGCGCATCACCCACCTTCCGACCGGGATCGTGGTGACCTGCCAGAACGAGCGTTCGCAGCTGCAGAACAAGGCGCGTGCGATGCAGGTGCTCGCCGCCCGATTGCAGTCCGCGGCAGAGGAAGAGGCGCAGGCCGCGGCTGCGGAGGGACGGGCGGCACAGATCCGCACCGTCGATCGGTCCGAACGGATCCGCACCTACAACTTCCCGGAGAACCGGATCACCGATCACCGCATCGGTTACAAGGCGAACAATCTCGATGCCGTGCTGAGTGGTGACATGGACGCGTTGCTCGATGCGCTCGTCGCGGCCGACCGGCAGGCGCGCCTCGAGGCGCAGTGACCCGATCGGTCCGGGACGTGATCGCTTCGGCGACCACGGTTCTCGCATCTGTGGGGGTCGACTCCCCGGCCGCTGACGCGCGATGGCTGCTCGCCCACGTGCTCGGCGTCTCGCAGGGTCGGCTGTTGCTGGTCGACGATATCAGCGACGCCGTGGCGAAGGATTACGACGATCTCGTCGCCGCGCGTGCCCGTCGGGTTCCGCTGCAGCATCTCACCGGATCGGCATCGTTCGGGCCGGTCGAGCTCGCCGTCGGGCCGGGGGTGTTCGTCCCGCGTCCGGAGACCGAGCTGCTCTACGCGTGGGCGCTCGAGGTGGCAGAAGGGGACAGTCCCACGATCGTCGACCTCTGCAGTGGCAGTGGGGCGCTGGCGATCGCGCTGGCCGTGTCGCTGCCGAGGGCGCGGGTGCACGCCGTGGAGCGCTCCCCGATCGCGGCACAGTGGTTGCGCCGCAACGTCGATGACGCCGGGGTCACCGACCGCGTCCACGTTCATCTCGGCGATGCGACCGATTCCGCCGCGGTGTCGGCGTTCGTCGGCGGTCCGGTGGACCTCGTGGTGAGCAATCCTCCTTATGTGCCCACGGGTGTGCCGGTGTCGCAGGAGGTGCAGGCCGACCCGGCCGAAGCGGTGTTCGGTGGTGGCGACGGCATGTCGGTGATCACCCCGATGGTCGGGGTGATCGCCGAGATCTTGCGGTCCGGTGGCCGGGTCGGGATCGAACACGACGACACGACGTCGGCGTCGGTGGTTGCGGTGATGACGGGGTCGGGCGCCTTCGACGAGGTGCAGGAACATCGGGATCTCGCCGGCCGTCCGAGGTTCGTCACGGCCCGTGCGAGGATGGACCGGTGAGCTCACTTTTCGACTGTGCAGATCCCGACCAGCGAGCCACCGGAATCCGGGCGGCGGTCGGTGCCGCCAAGTCCGGCCGGCTGATCGTCATGCCCACCGACACGCTGTACGGAATCGGTTGCGACGCATTTGATTCCGAAGCTGTTGCGGAGCTGTTGGCGGCCAAGGGTCGGGGCCGCGACATGCCGGTTCCGGTGCTCGTCGGCTCCTGGCATACCGTCGACGGACTCGTTCTCGGCGTCAGCTCCGCGACGCGCGCGCTCGTGGAGGCGTTCTGGCCGGGTGGGTTGTCGCTGGTGGTGCAGCAGGCGCCGTCACTGGCCTGGGATCTCGGCGACACCGACGGCACCGTGATGCTGCGGATGCCGCTGCATCCGGTGGCCATCGAGATCCTGCGTGAGGTCGGGCCGATGGCGGTGTCGAGCGCCAATGTCTCGGGCCAGTCGCCGTCGACGACCGCGCAGGAGGCCCGCACGCAACTCGGTGATTCGGTGTCGGTCTATCTCGACGGCGGACCGTCGCCGAAGGCACAGGCCTCGACGATCGTCGATCTGACCGGCCGGGCGCCGCGCATCCTGCGTCAGGGGGCGGTGAGCGCCGACGACATCGCCGCGGTCCTCGACATCGACCCGGCGAGCCTGGTGCAGCAGTGACGGGTCCGATCCGGTGATGGGTGCCGGCGACGATGCGATCGACGCCGAGCTCGCCACGCTGATCGACCGCGAAACCCGGCGTCGCGCGCAGACATTGCAGTTGGTCGCGGGGGAGACGGTCGCGAGCCCGGCGGTTCGGCGCATTCTCGCGACACCGCTGGCCGACACCTATGCCGAGGGATATCCGGGCGCGCGCTACCACGGCGGGTGCGAGGTTGTCGACGAGATCGAGGAGCTGGCGATCGCCCGTGCCGCCTCGTTGTTCGGCGCCGAGTATGTCAACGTGCAGCCGGTGTCGGGAACGGCGGCGGCGTCGGCGGTCTATGCGGCATTCGCCCAGCCGGGCGACCCGGTGTTGTCGCTGCGACTCGATCACGGGGGCCATCAGACGCACGGTTCGCGCGCGAATTTCTCCGGTCGCTGGTTCACCACCATCCGGTACGCCGTCGGTGAGGTCGACGAACTCGTCGACTACGACCAGATTCGTGATCTCGCGCTGCTGCACCGTCCGCGGTTGCTGGTCGCCGGGTCGGCAACCTATTCACGGCTGTTCGATTTTCCGACTCTTCGCCAGATCGCCGATGAGGCCGAATGCATCCTGTGGGTCGACGCCGCACACCTGGGCGGGTTGGTCGCCGGTGGGGTGGCGCCGAGTCCGGTGCCCCATGCCGACGTCGTGACGATGGTCACGCACAAGGTGCTGCGTGGTCCACGCGGTGGGCTGCTGCTGGGCGCCGACCGTCATCGTGCAGCGCTGCAGAAAGCGGTGTTCCCGTTCACCCAGGGCGCTCCGTCGATGCATGTGATCGCGGCCAAGGCCGCAACGTTCGCCGAGGCGGCGACGGCGACCCACGCGCATTACGTCTCGAGGACCGTCGAGAACGCGAGGGCCCTCGCCGCTGCGCTGACCGAGCGCGGGCTACGCATCGTCAGCGGTGGCACCGACACCCATCTCGCGGTCGTTGACGTCTCGGTGACCGGGCTCAGCGGAGTCCAGGCGCAGCAGCGCCTCCACGATGCCGGGATCGTCGTCGACAAGGCGGTGCTTCCGTTCGAGCACCGGCCGGTCGCCGAGGGGTCGGCCATTCGCATCGGCACCCCGATCGCGACCCTCGCCGGCGCGGACGCCGCCGCAATGACGCAGATCGCCGACTGGATGGTCGCCGCACTGTCCGATCCGTCCCAACACGCACGAATCCGCGGCTCGGTTGCCGAGTTGCTCGGCGGGTAGCCTGTTCGCGTGCCGGAACCCCTCTCGACCTTGCGCGCCACCGAGCGAGGTCCTCGATGAGCGTGGTTGAGCCCGGCGTGGCGCACACAGTCGCGGCACTGGCCGCGCCCGGGGTGGGTGAGGGGCTCGGTGTGCCGTTCCGCGAGCTGCTGCTCGTCGGATTGAGTGCGGCCGCGGTCACCTACCTGCTCACCTCTGCGGTACGGGTCCTCGCGATCAAGATCGGGGCGGTGGCCGTGCCACGGGCACGTGACGTGCACGTCATCCCGACCCCACGTCTCGGTGGCCTCGGGATGTTCGCCGGGATGGTCGCGGCGGTCGCCCTGGCCGCGAATCTGCCCGCGCTGAACCGGGGTTTCGCCTACACCAATGACATCGGGGCGGTGATCTCGGCGGGCGCGGTGATCGTCATCGTCGGTGCGATCGACGACCGATGGGGGCTGGACGCGCTGACCAAGTTCGTCGGTCAGCTCACCGCCGCCGGTGTGATGGTGGTGATGGGGGTCAGCTGGATCCAGTTCCCGGTGCCCTTCGGCGATATCGGCACGGTGGTCCTCGACCCGTTCCAGTCCGGGTTGCTGACCGTCGTGATCACCGTCGCCACCATCAATGCGGTCAACTTCGTCGACGGGCTCGACGGTCTCGCCGCAGGTCTGGGGTTCATCGCGGCGTCGGCGATCTGCCTGTTCTCGTTGGGACTGCTGCGTGACCAGGGCGGCGACGTCAGCTACTACCCGCCCGCGCTGATCTCGGTGGTTCTGGCCGGTGCGTGCCTCGGCTTCCTGCCGCACAACTTCTCGCCCGCGCGTATCTTCATGGGCGACTCCGGGGCCATGCTGATCGGGCTGATGCTCGCGGCCGCGTCGACCAGCGCCTCCGGTCGTATCGCGGTCTATGCCTACGGGCCGGCGGACGTGTTCACGCTGCTGTTGCCGCTGATCCTGGTCGCTGCGATCGTGTTCGTCCCGATGCTCGACATGCTGATGGCGATCGTTCGCCGCACCCGCGCCGGAGTCGGGTTCTATACGCCGGACAAGATGCACCTGCATCACCGGTTGCTCGAACTCGGGCATTCACAGCGACGGGTCGCGGTGATCATCTATCTGTGGGTCGCGATCCTGGCGTTCTCGGCGGCGGCGAGCACCCTGTTCCCGATGGCGGTGGTCGCGCCCGCCTTCGCCGGTGGTCTGGTGCTGGCGATGTTGGTGACCATGGCCCCGCGCCTGTCCCGTCGGATCGCGCAGATGCGCACCGCGCACGCGGGACCGATGGTCGGCGGTCGCGGCGGCCGCTGAGGCGCACCTGTCCATGGGGCCAGGTAACCCGATGGTAAAGACCATGTACTATGAGCCGTAGTAGTTCGGCGGTGGGCACGGTGCCGTCGGCAACGGATCGGCTGTTCGACGCCGGTTCACCTACCTGCTCCGCGGTCCCGCACCCCCTGGTGGTGGCGGTCACGGCGCTTGGTAGGGTCTCAGCAATGCGGAGCGTACGCTCGGTGGCTCTCGGCTGCCAGTGAGTACGCCCGATCCCGTGTGCCGTCCTGTGTGTACCGCACGGAGGGTTCCGACGAGAGGTGAGGAGAGGCGATGACGACATCTGCCCCTGACTCCGCTCCCGTGTATTACCCGGCCGCTCCCACCGGCCTGGTGCGACCGGGGATCATCGCCGGCGCGTTCACGCTGATCGTGGCGGGCGTATCGATCTATGTGGGGCACTTCCTGTTTGCGATCTTCTTCGCGGTGGGTGTGGTGGCGGTTCTGGTCAACGCGAAGATGGTGACGATGGCCGTCTCGCGTGTGGCTGCCGAAGCCGACCCCCGTAAGAAACTGTTGGCCGTCAATTCCGCGCTGCGGCTCGGTGTGATCACCGTGCTGGCATTGGCCGCAGCCATTCTGGTCCGGCCCGAGGGGCTGGGCGTGATGTTCGGACTCGCCCTTGGCCAGGTTGTCCTGGTCCTCAACACGGTGATTCCGGTGATGAAAGGACTTCGTAAGCAGCTATGACCGCACCGTCTGACGCGCTGTACCTGGCTGAGGCCAAGATCGAGGTCGGCCACCACCAAGAGGTGGAATGGCTGGGCATGACCTGGAATCTCGACACGATCATCGCCGCGGCCATTGCCGCGCTGATCGTGATCGCGCTCGCGTTCTTCGTCAAGGCCAAGATGACCTCGCGCCGGCCGAACACCGTGCAGCTGTATTTCGAGGTCATCACCGTGCAGATGCGCAGTCAGATCGAGAGTGCGATCGGTATGAAGATCGCCCCGTTCGTGCTGCCGCTCGCGGTCACCTTGTTCACCTACATCCTGATCGTCAACTGGTTCTCGGTACTGCCGGTGCAGTACGGCGTCGACAGCGGCGCAACCCATGAGCTCATCAAACCGGCCTCGGGTGACGCCAACTTCACTTACGCGCTCGCGATCTTCGTCTTCGTCTGGTATCACGCCGCCGGCATGCGTCGGCGCGGTCCGCTGCGTCACCTGGGCAAGCTGGTCAAGGGACACGCGGCGGGCCTGGCACCGATCAACATCATCGAAGAGATCGCCAAGCCGCTCTCGCTGTCTCTCCGACTTTTCGGCAACCTCTTCGCCGGTGGCGTCATGGTCGCCCTGATCGCACTGTTCCCCGCGTACATCCTGTGGGCACCGAACGCGATCTGGAAAGCCTTCGACATGTTCATCGGCCTCATCCAGGCCTTCATCTTCGCCCTGTTGACGATCCTCTACTTCAGCCAGGCGATGGAAGACGAGCACCACTAGAACCACCGTCCGACGCCCACCGACGGTAAGCGTCGGACGCTGCAGGACAACCGTACGAACCACACCCCAATAGAAAAGGTCGGCCCGGCCGACCGGACCCACAGACCTGGCAACCAAGAGTGCCAGTTCCACCCGAAAGGAAAGATCTCAATGGATCCGAATCTGGTTAGCATGGGCGCGTTGATCGGCGGCGGCCTCATCATGGGCGGCGGCGCGATCGGTGCGGGCATCGGCGACGGTATCGCCGGTTCGCAGCTCATCGCCGGTATCGCCCGGCAGCCGGAGGCCCAGGGACGTCTGTTCACCCCGTTCTTCATCACCGTGGGTCTGGTCGAGGCGGCCTACTTCATCAACCTGGCGTTCATGGCCCTGTTCGTGTTCGCCAACCCGGCTCAGACCTACGGCGCATCCTGAGTCGAAGCGCCGTCCGTTCAGCTGCTCGTAGTTCGCAATCCCGATAGGGGACATCCAACATGATGAGTCTCGCCGCAGAAGAAGCCGGGGAGAAGACGTCCAACTTCCTCATCCCGAACGCCACTCTGATCGCGTGCCTGCTGATCTTCATCGTCGTCCTGGTCGTCATCCGTACCTTCGTCGTCCCTCCGATCCTCGAGGTGCTCGACGAACGTGACGCACGGGTGGCCAAGACGGTCGAGGACAACAAGGCCGCGGCGGCGAGCTATGCGGACGCCGACCGGGAGTACGCGGCACGTCTGAAGGAAGCTCGTGGCGACGCCACCGGCATCCGTGACGAGGCCCGCGCCCGTGGTAACGAGCATGTGTCGGCGGCCAAGCACAAGGCCACCGAGGAGGCCGATGCCGCACTCGCCAAGATCTCCGTGGATCTGAAGGTCGAGGCGGACAAGGCGGTCACCACCGCCAAGCAGGACGTGAGCCGGCTGTCGGAGGCACTGGCCGGCCGCGTTCTGGGAACCGACGTCGCCTCGGCCGGTGCCGGGGCCCAGCAGAGTGGGACGGTGAAGTAACCCGTGGACATTTTCATCGGGCAGCTCGTCGGCTTCCTCGTGATCGTGGCGATCTTCGTCAAGTGGGTGTTGCCGCCGCTGCGCAAGGCAGTGCTCGCCCAGAAGGACGCGATCAGTCAGCAGATCGTCGAGAGCGAAGAGGCCAAGAGCCGCGCCGAGGACGCGCGGGTCGCCCACGACCGCGCGGTCGAGAAGGCCGAGGCGGAGGCCAAAGAGCTCCACGCGGGTGCACTCGAGGATGCGAAGTCGATCGAAGAGGACCTCAAGGCACTCGCCGACGCGGAGGTCCGGCGGATCAGCGAGCACGGCAAGTCGCAGGCCGAACTGGCCCGTACGAGCCTTGTCCGCCAACTGCGGCTCGAGCTCGGACTCAACGCCGTCGACGGCGCGGGCGAGATCGTCCGACGACATCTCTCGTCGGCCGACAACCAGTCGGCGGCCATCGATCGGGCGATCAACGAACTCGACGGCATGGCCGCCGGGCAGGCCGATTCGTCGGTCCCGGCCAGCTCGGAACTGATCGGCCTGCACTCGCTGCACGCCACCAGCCGGGATGCGGCGCGTGCGGTTGGCGCCGAATTCGAGTCGGCGGCCAAGGATCTCGACGCGCAGGCGCTGACCTCGGCGTCCGAGGAGATGGCCTCGGTCATCAAGTTCCTGCTCGACAACCCGGTCCTGCGCAAAAAGCTGACCGAGGACGAGGACAACGACGCGGGCAAGAAGCAGATGGTGCACACCCTGCTCGACGGCAAGGTCGCACCGATCGTCGTGGACACGGTGGCCTCGGCCGCCGCCCAGCGGTGGTCGCAGAGCCTCGACTTCGTGACCGCGCTGCGTCGCCAGAACGCGCTGATCGTGCTGACCGCCGCCGAACGCGACGGGACCATCGAGCAGACCGAGGATGAGCTGTTCCGCGTCGGCCGGTTACTCGACGCCAACCCCGAATTCGCTTCGCTGCTGGCCGATTTCCAGCGTCCGGCGGACGGTCGCGTGGAGTTGCTGCGTTCACTCATCGGCGATCAGGTCGGTCCGCACACCTGGTATCTGCTCTCGCACACCGTTGCGCTGTTGCACGGACAGCCGTCCGAGACCGCAGTGGCGCATCTGGCCGAGCTGGCCGCCGCCCGTCGCGGGGAGATCGTCGCGCACGTGGTGTCCGCGGTCGAGTTGACCGACGAGCAGCGCACCCGCCTGGCACAGGTGCTGGGCAACATCTACCACCGCACGATCTCGGTCCAGACCGAGGTCGACGAGTCGATCATCGGCGGCCTACGCATCGGCGTCGGCGACGAGGTGATCGAGGCCGACATCGCCACCAGACTGGCGAAGGCGACCGAGACGCTGCCGCGTTGATCGCGAGCCGGTCGGTGGGAACCACCCCGGCCGACCGGCGCCGACGCACCACCCACCACGAACCACTGCACGGACTGAGCAAGGAAGACGAGAACCCATGGCGGAGTTGACGATCTCAGCAGACGAGATTAAGGGAGCGATCGAGCAGTACGTCTCGTCGTTCGACGCCGAAGCCTCGCGCGACGAGGTCGGCATCATCACCGATACCGCGGACGGCATCGCCCACGTCAGCGGCCTGCCGAGCGCAATGGCCAACGAGCTGCTGCAGTTCCCCGGCGGCGTGCTCGGCGTGGCCCTGAACCTCGACGAGGACGAGATCGGTGCGGTCATCCTCGGTGACTACGAGACCCTGGAAGAGGGCGCACAGGTCAGCCGGACCGGCGAGGTGCTCTCGGTTCCCGTCGGCGACAAGTTCCTCGGTCGTGTCGTCGACCCGCTCGGCGCGCCGATCGACGGACTCGGCGACATCGAGGCCGAAGAGCAGCGCGTGCTCGAGCTGCAGGCTGCCTCGGTGCTCGAGCGTCAGCCGGTCGAGGAGTCGCTGGCCACCGGCATCAAGGCCATCGACGCGATGACCGCCATCGGCCGCGGACAGCGTCAGCTCATCATCGGTGACCGCAAGACCGGCAAAACCGCCGTCTGCGTCGACGCCATCCTGAACCAGAAGGCCAACTGGGAGTCGGGCGACGAGAACAAGCAGGTTCGCTGCATCTACGTCGCGATCGGCCAGAAGGGCTCGACCATCGCCGGCGTCAAGACGGCTCTCGAAGAGGCCGGCGCGATGGAGTACACCACCATCGTCGCCGCCCCCGCCTCGGATTCGGCGGGCTTCAAGTGGCTGGCC
The DNA here is from genome assembly GCF_002043085.1 of Gordonia sp. i37. Taxonomy (NCBI): domain Bacteria; kingdom Bacillati; phylum Actinomycetota; class Actinomycetes; order Mycobacteriales; family Gordoniaceae; genus Gordonia; species Gordonia sp. i37. The sequence goes on from NZ_MVPX01000150.1 coordinate 9,746, forward strand.
CCCTACACCGGTTCGGCCATCGGTCAGCACTGGATGTACCAGGGCAAGCACGTTCTGATCGTGTTCGACGACCTGACCAAGCAGGCCGAGGCCTACCGTGCGATCTCGCTGTTGCTGCGCCGTCCGCCGGGCCGCGAGGCCTACCCGGGCGACGTCTTCTACCTGCACTCGCGTCTGCTGGAGCGTTGCGCGAAGCTCTCCGACGAGCTCGGCGGGGGCTCGATGACCGGTCTGCCGATCATCGAGACCAAGGCCAACGACGTGTCGGCGTTCATCCCGACCAACGTCATCTCGATCACCGACGGCCAGGTCTTCCTCGAATCCGACCTGTTCAACAAGGGCGTCCGCCCGGCCATCAACGTCGGTACCTCGGTGTCGCGTGTCGGTGGTGCCGCCCAGACCAAGGGTCTGAAGAAGGTGTCGGGGTCGCTGCGTCTGGAGCTCGCCCAGTTCCGTGAGCTCGAGGCCTTCTCGGCGTTCGCCTCCGACCTCGACGACGCGTCGAAGGCGCAGCTCGAGCGTGGTGCCCGCTGGGTCGAGATGCTCAAGCAGGATCAGTACAGCCCGTACTCGGTCGAGGACGAGATCGTCTCGATCTACCTGTGCGGCGAGGGACATTACGACTCGGTGCCCGTCGACGACGTGCGCAACTTCGAGACTCAGTTGCTCTCGCACCTGCATCACAATGCCAAGGGTGTCTACGACTCGATCGCCGGTGGCAAGGTGCTCTCCGACGACGAGGCCGAGGCGTTGGTCGCCGAGACCAACAAGTTCAAGAACAGCTACCTCACCCACGACGGCAAGCGCGTGGTCAACGAGGCCGAGGCGACCCCGATGGACTCCGAGGATGTCGCTCAAGAAGAGATCAAGATCCGCAAGTGATCGACTCGGGGCAGCACCGCCGTGGCCTTCGTCGCATTGATGGCCGCCGGAGCCTGCGAGGCACACTGATGGCCCGGCGAGGCACACTGATGGCAAGGAAGGGGTGAGGGCTCGTGGCAAGCATCCGTGAGCTGCGCTCACGCATCCGGTCGGTTCAGTCGACCAAGAAGATCACCAAGGCCCAGGAACTGATCGCGACCTCGCGCATCACCAAGGCGCAGGCGCGCGTGGCGGCGGCCAAGCCCTACGCGACGGAGATGACCAAGGTGCTCTCCGAACTCGCGAGCAGCGCCGGGACGTTGGATCACCCATTGCTCCAGGAGCGGGAGAATCCCAAGCGGGCGGGCGTGCTGGTGATCACCAGTGACCGCGGCATGTGCGGTGGCTACAACGCCAACGTCCTGCGGGCCACCCGGGAACTCCTCGCGTTGCTGCGTGAGGAGGGCAAGGAGCCGGTCATCTTCGTGATGGGGCAGAAGGGCGTCGGGTACTTCACGTTCCGCGGTGCCGATTACGCCCAGTCGTGGACCGGTTTCTCGCAGGCACCGGAGTACTCCGACGCCTCGGCTGCCAGCAAGTTCCTGGTGGATCTGTTCGTCGCCGGTAGCGGTGTGGAGGTCGAGAATCCCGACGGTGAGGGCACTCTGGAGGGTGTCGACGAACTGCACCTGGTCTACACCCGGTTCGTCTCGATGCTGACGCAGGTCCCTGAGGTTCGACGGATGGCACCGCTGGTCGTCACCGAGGAGGACGAGGCAGACCAGAGCGACGGAGAGGTCGACAAGGCCGACACCGAATCGCGCAACTACACCTTCGAGCCGAGCGCGGAGTCCTTGCTCGAGGCGCTCCTCCCGCGTTACGTGGCCACCCGCGTCTACGCGGCGCTGCTGGACTCGTCGGCGTCGGAGTCGGCAGCCCGGCGGACCGCGATGAAGGCGGCCACCGACAACGCCGAGGAACTGTCGACCTCGCTGTCACGCGAGGCCAACCAGCTCCGCCAGGCCCAGATCACCCAGGAGATCAGCGAGATCGTCGGCGGCTCGAGCGCCCTGGCGAACTAGCCCGAACCCCGCCGGACACAATCTTTCGACAAGAGGAAGTATCCAACCACCATGACCGCAGCAGTAGAAACCCCAGCCTCGCAGTCGTCGGGGTCGGCCGACGGCCGGATCGTCCGCATCATCGGCCCCGTGGTCGACGTCGAATTCCCGCGGGGATCGATCCCAGATCTGTTCAACGCCCTGCACGCAGAGATCAAGCTCGAGTCGGTCGCCAAGACGCTGACCCTCGAGGTCGCGCAGCACCTCGGCGACAACCTCGTTCGCACCATCTCGATGCAGCCGACCGACGGGTTGATCCGCGGTGCCCAGGTCACCGACACCGGCCACTCGATCCAGGTGCCCGTCGGCGACGTGGTCAAGGGTCACGTGTTCAACGCCCTCGGTGACTGCCTCGACAGCCCGGGCCTCGGCCGCGACGGCGAGCAGTGGAGCATCCACCGCAAGCCGCCGGCCTTCGACGAGCTCGAGGGCAAGACCGAGATCCTCGAGACCGGTATCAAGGTCATCGACCTGCTGACCCCGTACGTCAAGGGCGGCAAGATCGGCCTGTTCGGCGGCGCCGGCGTGGGCAAGACCGTCCTCATCCAGGAGATGATCACCCGTATCGCCCGTGAGTTCTCCGGTACCTCGGTGTTCGCCGGCGTCGGCGAGCGCACCCGTGAGGGCACCGACCTCCACCTCGAGATGGAGGAGATGGGCGTCCTGCAGGACACCGCGTTGGTGTTCGGTCAGATGGACGAGCCGCCGGGCACGCGTATGCGCGTGGCACTGTCGGCGCTGACGATGGCGGAGTACTTCCGCGACGTCAAGCACCAGGACGTGCTGCTGTTCATCGACAACATCTTCCGGTTCACCCAGGCCGGTTCCGAGGTGTCCACGCTGCTCGGCCGTATGCCGTCCGCGGTGGGTTACCAGCCCACGCTGGCCGACGAGATGGGTGAGCTGCAGGAGCGAATCACCTCGACGAAGGGTCGCTCGATCACCTCGCTGCAGGCGATCTACGTGCCCGCCGACGACTACACCGACCCGGCGCCGGCCACCACCTTCGCGCACCTCGATGCGACCACCGAGCTCTCACGTCCGATCTCGCAGCTGGGTATCTACCCGGCCGTGGACCCGCTGACCTCGACCTCGCGCATCCTGGAGGCCTCGATCGTCGGCGACGAGCACTTCCGCGTCGCCAACGAGGTCAAGCGCATCCTGCAGAAGTACAAGGAACTGCAGGACATCATCGCCATCCTCGGTATGGACGAGCTCTCCGAAGAGGACAAGGTGACCGTGCAGCGCGCGCGTCGCATCCAGAAGTTCCTCGGCCAGAACTTCCTGGTCGCCGAGAAGTTCACCGGACAGAAGGGTTCGGTCGTCCCGCTCGCCGACACCATCGAGGCCTTCGACCGGGTCTGCAAGGGCGAGTTCGATCATTACCCCGAGCAGGCGTTCAACAGCTGCGGTGGACTCGACGACGTGGAGGCTGCTGCCGAGAAGATCGCCGGAAAGTAGCGGATCGACATGGCAGACAAAGCGTTCCACGTCGAGGTCGTCTCGGCCGACGCCGAACTCTACTCCGGTGAGGCGACCTTCGTGATCGCCCGCACCACCGTGGGTGAACTCGGTGTGATGGCCAACCACGAGCCGCTGCTGGGCCAGCTGGTGCCCGGCGGATACGTGGTGATCGTCGAGGAGAGCGGTGAGCGCAAGGCGGCCGCGATCGAGGGCGGATTCCTGTCGATCACCGGGCAGTCGGTGACGATCCTCGCCGAGTCGGCCGAGTGGGCCGACGACGTCGACGTCGCCGCCGAACGCTCGGCTCTCGAGTCGGCCGAGCCCGGTTCCGACGAGTACAACCACGCGCAGGCTCGTCTGTCCGCGGCCGAGCAACTGGCCTCGTAGACCGCCGAACACGTCAACAGTGATGACACGACCGGCCACCCCAGTGCGGGTGGCCGGTCGTGTGCTGTTCCGGGGTGGCATCCTGGAGGTGACCCACGCACGACCACGGCCACGTCATGACCGGACGGCATCGATGCGCTCCGGGCGGCAACGAGGAGGTGCACCAGGGTGTCCGAACTCGTGATCACGCTGAGCGTCCTGCTCCTCATCGCCCTGTGCGTGTGCGGTCTGCTCGCCTACCGGGTGGGCCAGCTGCGGCGCGGTGGTACACCGGTGCTGCTGCGGACCCTGCCGGCCGATGTCGACGAGGGCTGGCGGCACGGGACTGTCCACTACAGCGACGAAGCACTGCGATATTTCCGGCTGAGTTCTCTGCGCCCGGGTCCGTCACACACCCTGCCCCGGCGTTCGATCGAGATCTCCGGACGCCGACGCGCCGTTGGCAGCGAACGCGACATCCTCGAGGGCTTGATCATCCTGCACGTGCACCAGTCCGTCGGCTCGGGTGCCGGCAAGGACTACGAGATCGCCTTCGACGCCGGTGGGGTCACCGCATTCCAGTCCTGGTTGGAGTCCCGGCGGTCGGCTCGCGCCGAACGCCGCAGCGCCTGAGCGCTCGAGAATCAGATCACGCGGTGATCACTCGGACGCCGTCTTATCCGGCCGGTGACGTTGACCGCCCGGTACCCAGGTGATGTCGCCGTCGCCGTGGGGTGGTCGGTTGGCCACGCGCGAGAGGATGAACAGCAGATCCGAGAGCCGATTCAGGTAGCGCGCCGGGAGCACCGAGGTGGCGTCGGGGTCGGCGTCGACGGCCGCCCACGCCGATCGCTCGGCCCGCCGGGTGACGGTTCTGGCCTGGTGGAGCAGAGCCGAGAGGGGACTGCCGCCGGGCAGGATGAAGGAATCGAGTGACGGCAGGGGCTCGCCGAACGCATCACACCAGTGTTCGAGTGCATCGATGTAGTCCTGCTCGATGCGCAGCGGCGGGTGTTTCGGGTCCTCGACCACCGGTGTGGACAGGTCGGCGCCGGCATCGAACAGGTCGTTCTGGACCGTCCGCAATACCGCCGCGATGTCGTCGGGAACCGGTCCGCCGAGCGACAGCGCCGCCCCGATCGCCGCATTGGCCTCATCGCAGTCGGCGTAGGCGACCACTCGCGGATCGGTCTTGGATACGCGCGAGAAGTCACTGAGCCCGGTGCTCCCGTCGTCGCCGGTGCGCGTGTAGATACGGGTGAGATGTACGGCCATAGGTCCCGAATCTAGCGCCTCGCCAGGGTGGCGGTGGCGGGCGGATAAGCTGTCTGGCGTGACTGATCGCTATCTGGTGACCGGGGGAGCCCGTCTGCAGGGTGAGGTCTCGGTGGGCGGCGCCAAGAACAGCGTCCTGAAGTTGATGGCCGCCGCATTGCTCGCCGAGGGCACGACCACATTGACCAATTCGCCGGAGATCGCCGACGTACCGCTGATGGCCGACGTGCTGCGGGGGTTGGGTGCGACGGTCTCCATCGACGGCGACACCGTCGTGATCGATGCGCCCGCCGAGCCGAAGTACCACGCCGACTTCGACGCGGTGAAACAGTTCCGCGCGTCGGTGTGTGTGCTGGGGCCGTTGATGGCTCGCTGCCGCCGGGCGGTCGTGGCACTCCCCGGTGGGGACGCGATCGGGTCCCGGCCGCTCGACATGCATCAGGCCGGTCTGCGCGCGCTCGGTGCGCACAGCGCGATCGAGCACGGCTGTGTGGTCGCCGAGGCGGACGCCCTGGTCGGTGCACCGGTCGCGCTGGAATTCCCGTCGGTCGGCGCGACCGAGAACATCCTGATGGCCGCGGTGCTCGCGGACGGGCAGACCACGATCGACAACGCCGCCCGCGAGCCGGAGATCGTCGACCTGTGCGTGATGCTCTCGCAGATGGGTGCACGGATCGACGGTGCCGGCACCTCGACGCTGACGGTGACCGGTGTCGATCGACTCCATCCCACCGAGCACCGGGTGATCGGCGACCGGATCGTCGGTGCCACCTGGGGGATCGCCGCGGCGATGACCCGTGGCGACGTGACGGTGCGCGGCGTCGCGCCCGCGCACCTGCAGCTCGTCCTCAACAAACTGGTCGACACCGGCGCCCGGGTGGACACCCTGCCCGACGGTTTCCGGGTACGCCACGACGGCAGGCCCACCGCGGTCAACGTGTCGACCCTGCCGTTTCCCGGGTTCCCGACGGACCTGCAGCCGATGGCGATCGGACTCGCGGCGGTCGCCGACGGCATGTCGGTGATCACCGAGAACGTGTTCGAGGCGCGCTTCCGCTTCGTCGAGGAGATGGTGCGTCTGGGAGCCGACGCCCGCACCGACGGCCATCACGCGGTCGTCCGCGGTATCGAGCGACTCTCGAGTGCCCCGGTGTGGTGTTCGGACATCCGTGCGGGCGCCGGGTTGGTCCTGGCCGGCCTCGTCGCCGACGGGGTCACCGAGGTGCACGACATCGAGCACATCGACCGCGGCTACCCGAACTTCGAGGAGAACCTCACCCGGCTCGGTGGCGGCATCGAGCGGGTCCGGGGATGAGCGCCCACCCGACCGGCGAGGTCGACATCGCCGCGTGGGCGAGTCGCTTCGACCTGTTGTCCGATCCCCACCGCCTCGAGATCCTGCTGGTACTGCACCGGACTCCGGGCATCATCGTCGGCGACCTCGCCACCGAGGTTGGGCGAACCGAGACCGCGGTCTCGCAGGCCCTGCGCGTGCTGCGACATCAGGGATGGGTCACCTCCACCCGCCAGGGCCGCTCGGTCAGCTACCGACTCGAGGACGAGACCGTTCATCAACTCCTGCACTGGATCGGGGCCGGCCACCACCACTAGGTGGATGAGGTCATGACGACCTTTACGCCCAGGTGCACTAAGTGCAGGCGCGGTGTGGAGGTACGGCATTGCTCGCCCACCGTCGTCTACCTTCGACGGTGGGCGGTGCACTGCGGTCTCATCGGGTGCCGCCCGCTCCGGGCTCGCGTTCGATCCGTTCCCGGGAACGCCGATGCTCGAGGCGGTGACGTGCGGCCTCGTGCGCCTGACGAAGGAGGCGGACAGCCAGCATGCTGGTGCGAGCACCCGGGTTGACGATCGATACCCACCCCTGGTGGCGATACAGGGGGTGCGGAAAGACAACGTCGGGCGCTGCGAAGTCCCACTGATCACCAGTAGGCACAGCCGTTTTGTCGGTCAGTTCACGAGCCGTGGTGGTGCCGACGTGAATGTTCAGTCGCCACCGGCCGGGCTTGTCAAGGTCGGACAGGGAGTCGTCGGGGTAGTTCTTTGTGACGATGGTGGCGTAGGGCTGCTGACGTTTCGGCACCTGGCCGTCGGGGGCGTAGTAGAAGAAGTGATCGCCCCAAGCGGTTGGCGGGAACTCGTCACCCTCGGTAGGTGCGAACTCGAGCAGCCCATCAAACGATCGGATTGTTTGCAACAGTTGGTCCATGTTCATACTTCAAGCATGTACTTGAAGCGCTGATGGAGGGTTGCATGCGCACGGAGGGACTATCGCCGACGATGACGACTGCCGATGTAGCAGCGGCAGCGGGGTACTCGGTTCAGCAAGTGCGTGACCTGGAAGCACTCGGCGTGATTCCGCCGGCGACGAGAACCCGCAGCGGCTACCGACAGTTCTCGCCAGAGCACGTGCACAGCTTGTGTGCCTACCGCGACCTGGCGTACGCCGTCGGACCGGTCGTGGCGCGCCGCACGATGCGGCAAATCCGCAGTGATCCAAGCGATTACGCTGCAGCCATGATCAGCGAGCTCCACACCAGGCTCAACAGGGAACGCGAACACACACTGGCCGCGCGATCGGCACTGACGTCCATCAGTTCCGAGGAAACCGCCGACGTCGCGCCCACCGAAGACGACTGCATGACCATCACCGAGCTCGCGCGAGCCCTCGAAGTGAAGGCGTCCACGCTTCGCTTCTGGGAAAGTGTCGGCCTGATCACGCCTCAAAGAGTCTCCACGCCGGCCGGAAGTGTACGACGCTACCCGGGCGTCGCGATCCGCGACGCCCGCATCGTCGCTGCCCTTCGCGCGGGCGGCTACCGCATCCCCGAAGTACAGAAGGCGATCAGCGCAGTCCGTGAACTCACGGATCACACCACCCCACTCACCGCGCTCGACTCCCGACTCCAGTCCATCGCCCAGCGCACATTCGCACTACTCCGCTCCGGAGCGATCCTGGCAGACCTCATCGAACAGCCTCGCTCAGCGGGACTGTTCGCCGCAGCGCCAACAACGTCCTGACCCGCTCCAACAGGGCGTGCCGATCCGACCCGACAAGGCGTCGTCGAATTGTGGTCAGGGCCACACCTGACCGGTCGGACAGTCTGAGCACCTCAACATCTGAATAAGTGGACAGATGTGATGTCCGGTTTTAGTGTTTCCCGTATCGCGCCGTCCGGGCGTGTACCTCCAGGGATCTCGAAGGGCACTGCTCATGTCCACCACCCCAGTCGCCATGCATATGAGCGACGGCATCATCAACGCACCGACCTCGCTGCTGTTCGGCGCCATCGCCGTGGTCGGACTGGCCTTCTGTGCCTGGCGTGCGCGCCGCGACCTCGACGAGAAGACCGTGCCGATGGCCGGCCTCGTGGCCGCTTTCATCTTCGCCGTCCAGATGATCAATTTCCCCGTCCTCCCCGGTGTGAGCGGGCATCTGCTCGGAGGTGCACTCGCCGCAATCCTGGTGGGGCCCTACACCGGCGCGTTGTGCATCGCGATCGTGTTGATCGTGCAGTGCCTGCTGTTCGCCGACGGCGGCATCACCGCCCTCGGGGCCAACCTCACCAACATGGCTCTCCTCTCGACGTTCGTCGGCTACGGCGTCGCGGTGGTCGCGTCGCGACTGCTGCGTGTTGGTCGCCGGGGCCGGTCGGATCACCCGCTCGCCGGTCTGGGGGTGGTGGCCTTCGTCTCGGCGCTCTGCGGGACCGTGTGCGCAGCAACCGGATTCGTCGTCGAATACGCCATCGGTGGAGCGGCGGCGACGTCGATGACCGCGGTCGCGAGCTACATGTGGGGCACGCACCTGTTGATCGGGGTCGGCGAAGGGCTGATCACCGCGGCGACCGTGGTGGCGGTCGCCCGGGCCCGCCCCGATCTCGTCTACCTGTTGCGTCGCACCGACTCTCCCGCCACGCTGATCGGAGCGCCGGCATGACCGCCACCGGAACCTCCGGCGATCGCCGCGACCGCTCGCCCCGGGTCCATCGCAGGACCTTCCTCATCGCGTTCGGTGTGGTGGCCTTGCTCATCGCAGGTCTGGTGTCCTATCTGGCCAGCTCGTCACCGGACGGTCTGGACTCGACCACCCTGCGGGGGTGCGAGACGACCGAGGTCGACGGTGCCGAGCAACTCACCGGAGACTGCATCGCGCAGCATGCCACCGACCACGCCATGGCCTCATCGCCGCTGGCCGACTACAGCTTTCGCGGAATCGGCTACACCAACGGGATCGCCGGGGTGATCGGCGTGGTGATCACCCTCGTGATCGCCGCGGGCCTGTTCTGGATCATCGGCGGGGCTCGACGTGCCCGTACCGGTGTCGCCCGGTCGGGGACCGGATCGGGAGACTGAGTCGATGGGAGCCGGACACCCGCACCCGGTCTACCGCGCCGGCGACTCCGCGGTTCACCGCGCGCCCGCCGAGGTGAAGATCGTCTGCCTGGTCTTCTTCGTCTTCGCGGTGGTCGCCACCCCGCGTGAGATGTTCTGGCCCTACGCGGGTTTCGCGATCGTCCTGGCCGCGGTGTGGGTCGTCGCCCGGATCTCACCGGCATGGATTGCTCCACGCATGCTGATCGAGGTCCCGTTCGTGATTCTTGCGGTGCTGCTGCCCTTCGCCGAAGGTGGCGAGCGGGTCGCCGTCGCCGGACTCTCGTTGTCGGTGCCCGGGCTGTACGCCGGGTGGGGGATCGTCATCAAGGGCACGCTCGGAGTTGCGGCGTCGCTGACCTTCGCTGCCACCACGCCGGCACGTGAGCTGCCGGTGGCGCTCACCCGACTCGGCGTGCCCGCGTCGATCACCCCGATCTTCGTCATGATGCTGCGCTACGTCGATCTGTTGACCGCCGAGATCCGACGCATGCAGATCGCCCGCGTCGCCCGCGGGGACTCACCGCGAGCGATCCACCAGATCGGTGCGATCGCCAAAGGTGTTGGCGCACTGTTCCTCCGTTCGTACGAGCGCGGCGAGCGGGTCCATCTGGCGATGATGTCGCGGGGTTTCACCGGCACGATCCCAGAGATGCCCGGGGTGGTGACCTCCGCCCGTGCGAGCGCCGGCCAGTGGTTGGTGATCGTGACACCCGCGCTGGCCGCGACCGCGATCGCCGCGGCCGCCTGGGTGTTGCGATGACTCCCGCCATCGAGATCGCCGGACTGCGCTACGCCTACCCCGACGGACACCTCGCCATCGACCACCTCGATCTCGTCGTCGAACCGGGCGAGCGGATCGCGTTGCTCGGCCCCAACGGCGCGGGCAAGACGACACTGATGCTGCAGCTCAACGGAGTCCTGCTGCCGAGTGCCGGGTCGGTGACCGTCCACGGCTCCCGCGTGGGCAAGGACACCCTGCGCGAGGTCCGACGCCGCGTGGGCCTGGTCTTCCAGGACCCCGACGACCAGTTGTTCATGCCCACCCTTGCCGAGGACGTGGCATTCGGGCCCGCCAATTTCGGGGTGCGCGGTGACGAACTCGCCGACCGTGTGCAGGAGGCGCTGGCGGCGGTCTCGATGACCGAGCATGCGAGGCGAAGTCCGCACCACCTGTCCGGAGGGCAGCGCCGCCGTGGTGCACTCGCGAGCGTATTGGCTTGCCGCCCAGACATTCTGGTTCTCGACGAGCCGTCGGCGAACCTCGACCCGCAGGCGCGGCGCGAACTTGCCGACACCCTGCTCACGCTGCGGACGACGATGCTCGTGGTCACCCACGACCTGCTGTATGCGGCGCAGTTGTGTGACCGCGCGGTCGTCCTCGACGCCGGACGAGTGGTCGCCGACGGCGACGTCGACGACATCCTGTCGGATTCGGAATTGCTTGCCGCGCATCGTCTCGAGATGCCCTGGGGTTTCGACATCGATGCAGTGCGCCGGGCGCGTTCCGCTCAGGTGTCGGCCCGGTGACTGACCCTCCGGATGGCATCACCCTGACCACTCGGGCAGGGGGCGCACTGCCCTTCGGTTGGCACTCGGTGCAATAGGGACGGTTTGGCCTCACAACACTTCTGACACATGGTGTGACGCGCGTAACGTCGCCGGTGCTCAAGTCGACGTCACGCGGTGTGCGTCGGATGAAGGAGGACAGGTCAGATGCAGGTAGACGAACTACTCAAACCGTTTCCCATCAAGGAGTTTCACCCGTTCCCGCGCGCGATGATGGGCCCGGGCGCGCACGAGATGATCGGCCCCGAGGCTCTCAAACTCGGGTTCAAGAAGACCCTCGTGATGACCACCGGTCTGCGGGGTAGCGATACCGTCCACAAGATCGTCGAGTCGTGCAAGTACCACGGCCTCGAGGTCGTCGTGTACGACCAGGTCGAGTCCAACCCCAAGGACTACAACGTCATGGATGCCGTGTCGTTGTACAACTCGGAGAAGTGCGACTCGTTCATCTCCATCGGCGGCGGTTCGGCGCACGACGCCTGCAAGGGTGCGCGCATCTCGGTCGCGCACGACGGCCGCAACGTCAACGAGTTCGAGGGCTTCAACAAGAGCGAGAACCCCAAGAACCCGCCGCACATCGCGGTGTCGACGACCGCGGGTACCGGGTCGGAGACCTCGTGGGCCTACGTGATCACCGACACCACAACCGATCCCGACAAGCCGCACAAGTACGTCGCCTTCGACGACGCGGCGGTGACCACCCTGGCGATCGACGACCCGGTGCTCTACTACGACTGCCCGGTCGCCTTCACCGCCCAGTGTGGTTTCGACGTGCTCGCCCACGCCTCGGAACCGTATGTGTCGCGCCTGAACTTCCCGCCGTCGATGGGCAACGCCCTGCACGCGGTGCGGATGACGGCTCGTCATCTGCGTGAGGCCACCTGGAACCCGACCGAACTCGCCGGCCGCGAGGGCATGATGTACGCGCAGTACATCGCCGCGCAGGCGTTCAATTCCGGTGGTCTCGGCATCATCCACTCGATCAGCCATGCGGTTTCGGCGTTCTTCGACACCCACCACGGACTCAACAACGCGATTGCGTTGCCGCGCGTGTGGGCCTTCAACATGCCGGTCATGTACGAGCGCTTCGCCGACATGGCCGACGCGATGGGCGTCGACACCCACGGTATGACCAAGGTCCAGGCCGCCGATGCCGCGCTCGAAGCGGCGATCCGGTTGCTGCGCGACGTGGGCATCGTCGAGAAGTTCGCCGACGTCAAGCAGAACACCTACCCGAAGAACCGTCTCGGTGAGGGGCCGACGAAGTACTACGAGAACCGCAAGGAGATCACCACCGACGCGGCCACCATCGACGCGCTGACCAACCACGTGCTCGGTGACGCGTGCACCCCGGGTAACCCCAAGGAGTGCACCTTCGAGACCGTTCGCCCGGTCGTCGAGCACTGCGTCAACGGCGATCTGGACGAATTGCTCCCGTAAGAGGTGCGTCGCCGATGAAGACCGATGTGGGGAAGTGTCTGCCCCGAATAGCGTGTCCCCACATCACCACACGCCGGTGGTCACCCGAACGCCCCCAATTCGGGTGACCACCGGCGTGGCCACCGGCCGCCGGCCCACATCCACCAGACCTCAGGAGAGATCGATGCCCACCTCCACCGTCACCACCGACGACACCGTCGCCCCGCACGTCGAAGATGCTGCGAGCCAACCCGATCCGGGCGGATTCCGTGATGTCGACGACGTGGTCGCCCGGTTCGCCGAGGCGGGTTACCTGGCCGATCAACGTCTGGCGACCACCGTCTTCCTGCAGAGCCGGCTCGGCAAACCGGTCCTGCTCGAGGGTCCGGCAGGCGTTGGCAAGACGCAACTCGCCAAGACCCTGGCAGAGGTGACGGGCCGAGATCTGTTGCGGCTGCAGTGTTATGAGGGTCAGGACGAGACCACCGCGCTCTACGAGTGGGATTACGGCAAGCAGTTGCTCTACACCCAGGTGTTGCGGGAGAAGATCTCTGCGGTCGTCGCCGACGCCGACTCACTGTCGGAGGCGGTCGACCGCATCGGTGCCGAGGAGAGCGTGTTCTTCTCCGAGCGCTTCCTCGCCCCCCGACCGCTGCTCGAGGCGGTGCGCAGCGAACGCCCGGTCGTCCTGCTGATCGATGAGGTCGATCGTGCCGACGAGGCGCTCGAGGCGGTGCTGCTCGAACTCCTCGCCGAATACCAGGTGTCGGTGCCCGAGATCGGTACCTTCGTCGCCAAGCACCAGCCGATGATCGTGTTGACCTCCAACAACACTCGCGATCTGTCGGCGGCACTCAAACGCCGGTGCCTGCATCTGTCGCTCGATTACCCGGATGCCACACGGGAATTGGAGATCATCAAGTCCAAGAACACGGGCCTGGCCGAGACGCTCGCGGCCAAACTCGTGGAGATCGTGCGCGGTCTGCGCGAACTCGACCTGCGCAAGGCGCCGAGTATCTCCGAGGCGATCGACTGGGCGCGCACCCTCGCGGTGCTCGGCGCCGACGAACTCTCCGCCGACATCCTCGGTCAGACCGCCAACGTGGTCGTCAAGTACGACCGCGACCTCACCCGCGCACTCGACGCCCTGCCCCGGCTGGTGGACCCGAACGCGCAGGTGCCCGATCACCTGCACACCCACGGACATTCCCACGATCACGGCCATTCCCATTCGCACGACGGGCATTCCCACACCCACGACGACGCCCACGACGACGAACACACGCATGACGACCCGCACGGTGGTCGCGCCAAACGTGCCGAGAAGGACAAGCCCGGGCGCCACGGCGACGACTACTACGGCTCGCCCGGGGCCAAGAGCGATGCCGGTACCCGGGCGGTGAGTGCCACGCAGGGCAGTCGCTCATTCGGCGACACCGGCCGTTCCCGCTCGGGTTCGGGTACCCGCCGCAAGCGTCCGTTCTAGGGAGCGGCGTCATGGAAGGAGCGGTCCACCGGTTCGTCCGGCTACTGCGTTTGCACGGCGTGCGCATCGGCGTCTCGGAGGCGATGGACGCGATGGCGGCCGTGGGTACCGCCGAGATCCTCGCCGACCGTGAACTCATGCGCTCGGCGCTGCAGGCGTGTCTGATCAAGGACCGACGCGACGAGCAGACCTTCGACGAGGTCTTCGACAAGTACTTCTCGTTGCGTCCGGTGCTCGACACCGATGACGGACACGGACATTCGCACAGTCACGACGATCTTTCCGACACCGGTGAGCTCGCCGAGTACACCCTGTCCGACGAGGTGGGCAACACCCCGCAGCAAGGTCATAGTCACGGCCCGCCGTCGAACATCCGCGACTACTTCGACCCCGAGGACCTCGCCGAGCAGTACAACCTGCATCAGGAGGCCAACAAACTCGACATGGCGTCGCTGACCGACGAGATCGTGCTGTCGGCGGATTCGGTGCCGAACTCCGAGCAGGCCGCCCGTGTGCAACTGACGGTGTCCCGCCTGCACAACCCGGGTCGGCCGGGTGAGCTCGTCACCGGCAATCCGACCCAGCTCGACGCCGAGTTGTCGGTGGCGCAGGAGATGGCGCTGCTCGACTGGCTCGACGACGCCGGGGGACTGTCCGGTCCGCAGCCCGACCGCGAGGAGATCGCCCGGTTGCGCAGCGCACTGGCGGGATTGCTCGACGGTTTGCCCGAGAAGCTGCGTGATCACCTCGAGGCGCTCATGGCGACCGACCACGAGATCGAGGATCGTGAGGTGAAGGCATCGGTGCGCGATGCCATTCACGAGCACGAGCGGGCCAGCCTGGAGGAGTCGATCCGCAGGCTCATCCGATCGCTGCACGGCGCGCCGCGTGCCCGACGCAAACTGGCCGCCCGCGGCACTGTCGACGCGGCCCGCACGATGCGCGCGAACCTGCGATTCGACGGGGTGCCGTTCCGGCCCATCACCGTTGCCAAGGTCGAGGACCGCCCGTCGCTGCTGATCCTCGCCGATGTGTCGTTGTCGGTGCGCAGCGCAGCCCGTTTCACCCTGCAACTCGTGCACGGACTGCAGAGCATGGTGGCCCACGTCCGGTCGTTCGCCTTCGTGTCCGACCTCGTCGAGATCACCGATCTCTTCGCCGAACACCCGGCCGAGGAGGCGCTGTCCCTGGTCGTTTCGGGCCTGCCGGCCGGCGGTGTCCTCGACACCGACGCCGACTCCGATTACGGGAACGCTCTGCAGTGTTTCCTCGACGAGTTCGGCGGCGCGATCACCCGGCGCACCACCGTGATCGTGCTCGGCGACGGTCGCAACAACGGCCGCGACCCGAACCTCGACGCGTTGGAGGAGATCAGCCGCCAGGCCCGGGAGACCATCTGGATCACCCCCGAACCCAGCTACTCGTGGGGTCTCGGGTCGTGCGACCTGCCCGCCTACGCCACGCTGTGCGACCGTGTGCACGTCGTCCACGACCTCGCGGCGCTCGAGCAGGTCTCGGTCAGCGCATACGGCGCGTGAACCGCAGGCGGCCGCGTAGGATTTCGGCAACGACTGGTGGGTGCGACGAGGTGGGTGAACGGGATGCACGCCGATATCGGTGAGGCCCGACCCGAGGTGGATTCGGAACGGCCGCAACCTCGAGCGCGGGCGACGCGGATCCCGGTCGTCAAGTTCCATACCCCCGAGGTGATCGTCGGTCCCGGGGCTCTGGATGAGATCCCCACGGCCGCAGCAGGTCTGGGGATGCGTCGGCTGATGATCGTCTCGGACCGCAATCTGGTGGCCACCCCGTGGTATCCGCGCCTCGCGCAACGGTTGCGGGCGGCAGACCTCAAGGTGGCCTCCTTCACCGATGTCTCACCGAATCCCCGGGCGCCGGAAATCGCCCTGGGCTTCGAACACTACGAGCAGACACGCTCGGACGGGATCGTGGCGCTCGGCGGGGGATCGGTGATCGACGCCGCCAAGGGGGTGGCCATCCTCGCGGCCAACGGGGGCCACATCCTGTCCTACGAGGGCATCGACCGCGCCCGCATCCCGTTACCGCCGTTGGTCGCTGCGCCGACCACTGCGGGCAGTGGGTCGGACGTGTCGCAGTTCTGCATCGTCAACGACGTGGATCGCATGACGAAGGTGACGATCATCGGACGCGGATTGGTGCCGAATGTATCGGTGATCGATCCCCACGCACTGGCCACGCTGCCACCCGAGGTGGCCGCGCAGTCGGGGATGGACGCGATCACGCACTGCATCGAGGCTTATGCATCGCTGGCGCACACCAGGCTCACCGATCGTTCGGCCCTGTCGGCCATCGGGACCGCATGGCGGTCGATCGAGCGATTCGTTGACGCTCCCGGTGACCCCGACGCCGGACTCGACATGGCCTATGCCGCGCTCGAGGCCGGGATGGCGTTCACCAATGCCATTCTCGGCGCCACCCACGCGATGAGCCATCCGGTCGGCGGACTGTGCGACGCCGCGCACGGAGCGATCAATTCGGTTCTGCTCCCGCACGTCATCCGGTTCAACGCCGAGACCGACCCGACCCCCTTCGTCGATCTGGCCCGGGCCGTCGGTGTGCCGACGTCGTCGTCGGCGTTCGTGACCGCCGAGCGATTCGCCGATGCGGTGTGCGAGCTCTCACGACGGATCGGGATGCCGGCTCGCCTGTCGCAGCTCGGAGTCTCCGCCGCACACATCAACGCGCTGACCGCCAACGCGTTGGTCGATGCCTGCATGCGGACGAACCCGCGCCAGCCGACCCCCGCCGATGTCGCCCGTCTCTATCGCGAGGCACTATGAGCGTCTCCTCGAGGTTCGGCGACCGCGACCTGACGCCCGGCGGGGACGAGGTCGGCGGAACGGACTTCGATTCGCTGATCGGGTTGCACTCGGTGAAGGGCTCGCATTACGCGCAGTTCCGTGGGGTCGAGGAGCGCCTCGGTCGTGTGGTCGGCGCACTGGACCGCATCTCGCGAGCCCTCGTGCAGACCGCGGAGGGGCCGGAGACACTCGTGCTCTCGGTGGTGCGTGCGGTGGCCGAACACCTCGAGGCCGATTGGGTGGTGTTCGCCCTGTGCGACGGCGAACTCGATCGCACGGGTCCGCGCCACCTGATGATGGACGGCGACGGCACCATCTACGCCTTCGAGGGCGTGCAGGTCGCGCGCACGCCGAGCCACCTGCCCGACGAGGTGCTCAACCGCCTCAACGATATCCTGCGCAACCAGCTTGGCGAGCTCGTCCGACCGGTCGTCGCCGATCACCATCTGCATGTGCCGGTGCACCTCGACGGTCGGGTGGTCGGCGGGCTGTCGGCGTGGACGCCACCGCGCCACGTCGTCGACTCCGCCGACCTGGTGGTGATGCGCATCCTCGCCCGACAAGCGGTGGTGGCCCTGCTCAATGCGGCGCTGCTCGAGGAGAGTCGCCATCAACTCACCCGCGCCGAGGATGCCTACGCCAAGGCCCGCGAGCAGGCCACCGATCTGGCGGTGCAGAACGTGGAATTGCAACGCACACAACGTGAGTTGTCGGCGGTGATGCGACAACGGCTGGTCACCGAGGAGCGTGAACGCATCGCCCGGGAGTTGCACGACTCGGTGACGCAGTCGGTGCTGTCGGCGGGTGTGCAGATCGAGGTATGCCGGATGGAGTGCGACCCGGAGACCGCCGAGCGACTCGAGGTCGCAGGAATGCTGACCCGCAACGCGGTCGAACAACTGCGCTCGGTGATCTACGCCCTGAACCAGTCCCCGTCCGTGGAGGGGCTGAGCCTGGGCGAGGTCCTCGACGAACTGTGCTCGATGCACATGCCGGCCGATCTGGAGACCGAGGTCCGGGTGCTGGGCCGGCCCCGTGACCTGCCCGATGACGTGCAACACGCCATTCTGCGCATCGCCGGTGAGGCGCTGTTCAACACCGCGGTGCACGCCGAGGCGACACTGGCGCGGGTGGTGCTCACCTACGGCGATCACGACGTGAGTCTGACCGTCGACGACAACGGCGTCGGCGACCCGGGACACATGCGTCGCGTGCTGCGTGCGGCGACGCTGGGCGATCTGGCCGGGCGACATCGGGGCCTGGCGAACATGTCGGCTCGAGCGCGCGAACTCGGTGGTGAGTTCCGGATCCGCCGATCCCGGATCGGCGGCGTGCGGGTCGGGGTGGAGATCCCGGCCGGCACCGTCACCGAATCCACGTCGTTGCCGCGCCCCACCACCGAATCGGTCCGGCGTACCGCCGGAACACGATCGTCACTGCATCAGGAGGTCAGCAGATGAACAACCCCGATATCGCGACGACGGCGGTGCGCACCATGCTGGTCGACGACCATGCACTCCTGCGTGCAGGCATTCGCTCGCTCCTCGAACGGGAGGAGACGATCTCGGTTGTGGGCGAGGCGGATTCGTTCGACCATGCACTGGCCGAGGTCGAGCGGTCACGGCCGGATGTGGTCGTCGTAGACCTGAAACTGACGGCGGGCACCGAGTACGAGGGGTTACGACTGATCACCGAGATCGCGGCCCGGCATCCCGAGGTGGCCAGTCTGGTGTTGACGACATTCCTCGACGACGACCTCGTGGTGCGGGCGGTGAAGGCGGGGGCACGTGGCTACGTCGTCAAGGACGTCGACACCACCGAGTTGGTGCGTGCCATCCAGTCGGTATCCGGGGGCGGCAGCGCATTCGACCCGCGTAGCGCTGCGATCGTGTTGCGCACGGTGTCCGGCGACGGCGGTGGATCGGAGACCCTGACCGAACGTGAACGCGAGGTGTTGCGGCTACTCGCCGACGGGATGAGCAACAAGCGCATCGGTACGACCTTGTTCATCTCCGAGTCGACCGTGAAGTTCCACATCCGCAACATCATTCGCAAGCTCGGCGTGACCAAACGGACCGACGCGGTCTACATCGCGAGCAAGCGCGGGCTGATCTGATGAGGCTCAGCGACGCGGGGTGAGCACCAACCAGCCGCCGTGATCGGTGAGGAATTCGGCCCCGGCGTGATCGGCTGCGTCCGCCCAGGCGTGCAGGTTCTCGGGCCCCAACCGAACGAGATGGCCGAAGTGTTCGCTCGGACGATCCTCATAAGGGATCGCGATCACCACCCGCCGACGCGCGACCCGCAATGCCTCGATGATGGCGGCACGCGCCTGGTCCGCGGGGAGATGCTCGAGCAGGTGGATCAACGTGACGGTGTCGACCGAGGAGTCGGCGTGGTCGAGGTCGGTGGCGTCTCCGACAGTCGCCAGCACGGGGGTGTCACGGCGACGTGCGGCCTGAGTCAGCAGGTCGACCGCACCGAAGGAGATGTCACACGCAGCGACGTCGAGACCGTCCTCGGCGCATCGGAGCGCGAAGAAGCCGAAGCAACAACCCACTTCGAGCACACTCGAACCGCTGATCAGGGAGCGCGCCCGTCGGTGTACCGGGGCGAACGACGCCGTCCCGTCGCGCAGCGCGCGCAGCGAGTTGTCGTAAAACCCGGCCCACGCGTCGTCGGCGCGCTCGCTGCACGACCGGATCAGACCGACCGCGGCTTCCTCGAACTCCCACTGGCCACACAACGCGCCGGCATCGATCACGCCTTCGAGCGCGAGGACCATTGCGTCATCCGAGATCTCGGCGACGGTGAAGGTGTGGACGAGTTCGACCCGACCTCCATCCCGGTCGATGGACCAGGCAACCCGTCCGGCATGGGGAAGATCGGCAGGCAGCGCATCAACGTGCCGCACCGTGATGCGGCGAGTGGTCGGTAGTCCGGCACTCATCGTCGTGACGCTCATGACCACAACGCTATGACCTGGACTTTTGCCGCGAAACTGCCCGAACGGGTGCATCTGCTGACCGAACGGAGAGGCGATGGCCGCGCCCGCATGGCCCAGATCACAATTATCGCGAGCGGCCGGAACGGCCGGATGCACGACCTCCGACGGCTGGGGCTGGCCCGCTGACCAGGGCTGATGTGCGACCAGTCAGAACCCACCTGGCGATTTGATTCGCGGGGGCTCTGTGCGTAACTTATTCGAAGTCAGCGCGCCGCGGCGCCGCCCCGGAGGGCTCCGAGAGGAGTTCGGTAGGGGAGAGGAAACCGGGTAGACGTTGACCGCCCCTGAGAAATCGTGCCGGGCACAGTCATGTGCCAGTACGAGGGCCCGGGGTTGCCGGATGCGGATCTGGCCGCCAACCGAGAGGGTTGCGGACGGGAGAAGTGCCTGGTACTCTGGAAGAGTTGCTCCGGAAGGGGTTAACACTTCAGAAACAGAACAAGCTCATTGATGTTCGCCTTGTGGGGTGGTGTTGGTGGGTGTGTGTTCTTTGAGAACTCGATAGTGTATT
>NZ_MVPX01000151.1:0-43791 GCF_002043085.1 Gordonia sp. i37
GCTAAGCCCACCAGCGCCAATGGTACTGCACCCTAATCAGTGTGGGAGAGTAGGACACCGCCGAACACTAATTTCCGGGATGCCCCGCAACACCTAGTGTTGCGGGGCATTCCCCATTCAACCCTTATTACTCGACGCCCGGTCGCACACAGCTCGACCACACATGTGTATGTGTGCCGGCTCCGACGTTGTGTGCCCTGCAGGACACACAACGCCGAAGTCGACACACAAACTCCCACCGACTTACTGCGCTGGTACCGATTCCTCGGGCGTCGTGTGTGGCAGTGTCTCACCGCGGAAGAACGCAGGATGGCGTGCGCGAAGATAGATCATCACCACAGCACCGACGGCGAGCAGTCCGAATCCGATGTAGAAGACCAGGCCGATACCGAAAATGGACGCGCCACTGCCATTGTCGGGATTCATGCTCTCGCCGACCGAGATGACGAACACGACGATGAGTGCGAGTCCACCGAGAAACGGGAATAGCAAGCGGTAGACGAAGTTCCGTGCGGACGAGAGCAGCGTGCGCCGGAAGTACCACACGCAGGCGAATGCGGTGATGCTGTAGTACCAGCAGATCATGATGCCCAGGGCGGCGATCGTGTCGATCAATGTGCGTTCGGACAACACCGTCACCACCGTGTAGAACACTGCCGTCACGATCCCGGCCACCAGTGCGGCGAATGCCGGCGACAGGAATCGCGGATGGATCTCGGCGACCTTCTTCGGGAATGCGCCGTACGTGCCCATCGCGAGCATGGTGCGGGCGACGGGGAGAAACGTCGTTTGCAAGCTCGCGATCGATGACACCAGGATCGCGGCGAAGAGCAACAATCCGCCCCATCGACCGAGGATCGGTGTGGCCAGGGCACCGAAGACGTTCTCGGCGTTGGCCTCCGAACCCAGACCGACCCCGTCGGTGCCGACGCCGGCGTACATCATCACCGCGACCGCGACCAGCAGATAGGTGAGCAGGATCGACAGGACACAGAGGATTCCGGCGCGCCCCGGGGTGCGTTGCGGGTCCTTGCACTCCTCACCGAGGGTGAGACAGGTGTCCCACCCCCAGAACGCAAAGATCGAGCCGGTGAGTCCGACGGCGAATGCCGAGATCGTCAAACCGGTGAACGGGTTGAACCAATCGATGTCGAAGGACAAGCCGGCGGGGGCGTCGCCGGCGCCGACCTTGACGAAAGCGATGATCGCGAAGGCGAACAGCACGATGATCTGAAAGCCCACGAGCACGTACTGGATACGTTCGCTGGTGGTGATCCCGTGCATCGACACCCAGGTGGCGATTGCCAGGAGAACAAGCGTGGTGAGGATGTTGACGAGCTTGTTCGTTCCGAGATCGGCGATCGAGGGGCGGTCGGCGATCTGGGCGATGATCAGGTAGAAGAATTGCACGCCGATCGCCGCCAGATTGGAGAGCACGATGATAGTCGCCACCACCATGCCCCATCCACACATCCAGCCGACGTAGGGCCCGAAGGCCTTGGTCGACCAGGTGAACGAGGCGCCACAGTCCGGGGTGTCGGAGTTGAGCTCACGGTAGGCGTAGGCGGTCAGGAACATCGGGATGAACCCGGCGATGAAGATCGCCGGCATCTTCAGACCGACCGCTGCGACGATCAAACCGATGCTGGCGGTGAGGGTGTAGCCGGGAGCCACCGTCGAGATCCCGAGGATCGCCCCGGAGAGCACACCCACCTTGCCGGTGGCGAGTCCCTTCTCGTTGGCGAGGTGGGAGTCGGGAATCGTCGGGGTGGCAGCGGGGCGAGACACGGCGGGATCGTTGGGTTTCATCAGGCGTCCTTCGGAACGACGATCATCGGAACCGACAACGCGCGCAACATCTTTGCTGCAGTCGAGCCGAGGAACAGGTGGCGGGGCTGGGCGAGTCGGCTCGAACCGACGAAGATCAGGTCGCCGTCCTCCCAGTGCAGCGAGGTGATGGCGTCCTCGGTGGTGCGGGCGGGTACGACGGCCGAGGTGATCGGATGGTCGTCACCGAGCTCGGCGCGTGCCTGGGCGAGGACGTCGGCGAGGTGGGCAGCTGCGGCAGCGCGCGCGGCATCGTCGTCGGCGTCGCGGCGCCAGGGGGTCACGTGGTCGTCATCGGTGACCAGGGAGACCAGCCGCAACGGCAATCCGGTACGGGCGCACGCGTCGACGGCGGCACGCACCAATGGTGCGGTACCCGGCCGTCGGCCGATGGCACAGGTGATCCGACGCGGTGCGCACGCCATGTCCCGGCTACCGCGTGGCGTCAGCACCACCGGTGTCGTCGACGCGTGCAAGACGTCGTTGACGACCGACCCGAGTGAGTGGCGTCCGACCAGTCCGCCTCCGGAGCCGCCCACCACGATCGCCGCGCAGTCGGTCGCCTGTGCTTCGGCCACCAGTCCTTCGGCGGCATTGTCGTGGAAGGCGACCCGGGTGGTGGCGGTGACGTCGTCGGGAACCCGGTCGGTGGCTTCAGTGAGCCATCGTGTTGCCTGTTCGTCGAGGATCTCCGCGAAGTCGGCGTTGCCGGTGGCTGCGATCTGTGCCGTCGCAGACGGCGGCGGCAAGACCATGCAGACGTCGAGGTCGGCGTGCAGGGATCGTGCGAGGACGACGCCGAGTGCCAGTGCGTCCTGTCCGCCCGGCGTGGACAGGTAGGCGACCAGCAGTGTGCGGCCGGTGGTCATGATGTGGGCTCCCATCGGTCAGGGTTCGTTACGTCGGATCCGCCCGTTTCGGATCACGAACCCCACTGTGCGCCGCATCACGTCCGGAACGCACCAGCCACCGTGTCGAATCGACGCCCCTGCCGCTGGACATTATGGTGAAGCCACTCGGGAGGGTGTCCGCTCAGTCGGGATCCTTGGGTACCACGACCATGGGAATGGCCAACGCACGCAGCATCTTCGACGCCGTCGCCCCGAAGAACAGTTGCTGTGGGCGAGCGAGGCGGCTGGAGCCGACGAAAATGATGTCCTCGGCGGTCCACTCCAGCGATGCGACGGCATCCTCGATGGTGTCGCCCGTGATCACCTCGGAGGTGATCTCCTGACCGTCGGGCAGTTGTGCGCCGATGGTCGCCACATGCTCGGCGAGCTGTTCGGTGGCGTGGGCCACTGCTTGTTTCTCGTCATCTTCTGTCTTGTCACCGTCGCGATGGGCCGTGGCATCGTCGCTGGTGACCAACGAGACCAGACGCAAAGGGAGACCGGACCGCGAACACGCGTCGACCGCGGCGCGCAGCAGTGGTGTCGCCCCGGGCCGGCGGCCGATGGCACAGGTGATCCGACGCGGCGGGCGGGCGGTTTCCTGTGCCCCGAGCGGCGTGATCACCACCGGCTTCGTCGAGATGTGCAGCAGGTCGTTGACCACCGATCCGAGTGCGTGACGTCCTCGGATGCCCCCTCCCGAACCGCCGACGATGATGGCCGCGCTTCCGGTCGACTCGGCCTCGGCCACCAGGCCCTCGGCGGCGTTCTCGTGAAAGGCGATGTGCCCCTCGGCGACCACCTCGTCGGGAATGCGGCCGACCGCCTCCGACAACCAGTCGGCGGCTTGGGCGTCCAACATCTCCGTGGTCTTCCGGACCGGGTCGGCGCCGCCGTCGCCGCCCTGCGGTGGTGGGGGCAGGACCATGCAGACGTCGAGTGCTGCATGGAACGGACCGGCGAGAGCGATCCCGAGGGCCAGCGCGTCCTCGCCGCCCGGCGTCGGGAGATAGGCGGCGAGCAGTTTGCGGGAGGGCATGGCGGCTCCGATCGGCGGTGTTCGGGGTGTGCGCTTCGATGCTCTCACTCTCGCGCGCCCGGCACACGCGTCTGGCACACGCGTGTGGGTTCCGAATCCGGACACGACGCGAGCCGGGCCGCCGCGGGGATTCCCGAAGCGACCCGGCTCGGCGTCGGCGGCAACTCAGCTCAGATGATGGACCTCTTGCAAGCCGTACACCGGGGTGGGAATTCCCTCATACCGCGCCTTGAGCTGCAGCGCCAGATACAGCGAATAGTGCCGCGACTGATGCAGATTGCCGCCGTGGAACCACAGACCGGGCTGCTGCGTCGGCTTCCACATGTTGCGCTGTTCGCCTTCCCACGGCCCGGGATCCTTGGTGGTCTCGGACCCCAGTCCCCACACCTTGCCGACCTTGTCGGCGATCTCCTGGCCCATCAGGTCCGCGGCCCACCCGTTCATCGAGCCGTAGCCGGTCGCGTAGACCACGACGTCGGCCGGCAACTCGGTGCCGTCGGCGAGAACGACACTGTTCTCGGTGAGATGGTCGACGTCGCCGTGCTCGAGTTTGATGGTGCCGTCGGCAACGAGTTCGCAGGCGCCGACGTCGATGTAGTAGCCCGAGCCGCGCCGCAGGTACTTCATGAACAGGCCCGAGTCGTCGTCACCGAAGTCCAGGTCGAAGCCTGCCGCCTCGAGGCGAGCGTAGAAATCCTTGTCGCGTTCGCGGATCTGGTCGTACAGCGGGATCTGGAACTCGTGCATGATCCGGTAGGGCAACGAGGCGAAGGTCAGGTCGGCCTTCTTGGTGGTCATCCCGCCCGCCACCGCCTGCTCGCTGTACAGGGCGCCGAGACCGATCTCCATCAGCGAGTCGGATTTCACGATGTGCGTCGAGGACCGCTGCACCATGGTCGTATCGATGCCGTTGTCCACCAAAGCTTTACAGATGTCGTGCGCGGAGTTGTTGGAGCCGATCACCACCACCTTCTTGCCGACGTAGCCGTCGGGCCCGGGGTGTTGACTGGAATGGTGCTGCTCACCGGTGAACACGTCCTGGCCGGGGAAGGTGGGCACGTTGGCCTTGCCCGACATACCGGTCGCCAGGACCAGCTGATCGGGGTGCAGGGTCAGATGCTCGCCGTCGCGATCGATCTCGACGGTCCAGCGGCCCTCGTCCTCGTCGTAGGTCGCCGATTCGCACGTCGTCTTCGACCAGTAGGGCACCTCCATGACCCGCGTGTAGAACTCGAGCCAGTCGCCGATCTTGTCCTTGGGTGCGAAGACCGGCCAGTTCTCCGGGAAGGGGAGATACGGCAGGTGGTCGTACCAGACCGGATCGTGCAGGCACAGCGACTTGTAGCGGTTGCGCCACTGATCGCCGGGGCGATCATGACGGTCGATGACGATCGACGGAACGCCGAGCTGGCGTAGTCGGGCGCCGAGTGCGATGCCGCCCTGACCGCCACCGACGACGAGGACATACGGCTGACGCGTGCGCCCCAACTCGGCCTCCTCGTCGGCCTTGCGCTCCGCCCAGGATCGGGTGTCGGGGTCGGATCCGTGAACCGCTCCCATGACCCGGGTCGGGCCGCTGTGTTCCTCGTGGCCCTTGAGTTCCTGCAGGGTCGTCAGCAGGGTCCACGCCTGGTCCTCGCCGGAGTCGGCGTCGGGTCGTAGACGCAGATGCCCGACGCCCCGGCCGGTCGCCGTCTCGAACTCGATGAACGCCGAGACCACCCCCTCGTCGTCGGTGGCCGGTTCGCTGGTGGCGAAGCCCGACGGGGCGGTGTCGGAAAGGCGCTCGCCGAGCATGTCGGCAATCTGCTCGCGGCCTTCGACCGTCTTCAGATTCCAGGTGAACGACACCAGGTCGCGCCAGAACGAGTCCGTGGCGAACATCGAGGTCACTGCCGGGATGTCGCGTGCGGCGAGTGCGGTCTCGAATCGATCGAGCCACCGGGTGGCGCGCTGTTGTGGTGTGGGCGGTTGGTCTGCGGCGGTCGCCACATCGGGTTCGAGTGTCTGGGTCATGCCAGCTCCCTTCGGTCATCTCTGATGTGACTCACAGCACACGCGCCGGCAGTGCGTGACGGCAAGGGTTGCATCCCGTTGCGACGTGCGGGGCGGTTGCGACGTGCGGGGCACGGGACTGCAACCCGATGCAACCCCGGTGGTGTCTTTGCGAATTGGCTGTGACCGAGCGCACAATCGTGAGGTGTCGACACTGCCAGCCGGACTCGAGCCCGCCGTCGCCGCCGGCGACGATCCGCGCCAGTTCGCGGCTGTCCTCTCGGCGGTGTACGACGCAGCGATGGCCGGCGACAAGCCGCCGGCCCGTCCCCGGCAGGTCATCAGCGAATCGTGGGGACGTGTCCTCGGCGCCGGGGTCGACCCCGACCACGGTCCGGATGCGGCAACTCTCGACGTGGCCGAGATCGAGGTGCGTCGAAACGAGTCGGGACTGCACGAGGTCCTCGACGACCTGACCTTCGGCCTCGATGCGGTGATCTCCGACGGCCACAACATTCTCGTCGTCGCCGACGCGGCCGGGCATGTGCTCTGGCGCAGCGGTGCCAACCAGGTGCTGCATCGGGCCGACCGGCTCGGTTTCGTCGAGGGTGCGTGCTGGGCGGAATCGTCGGTGGGTACCAACGCAATCGGCACCGCCCTCGAGTCGGGGCGGGCGGTTCAGGTGTTCTCCGCGGAGCACTTCGTGCGCACCCATCACACATGGACCTGTGCGGGTGCGCCCATCCGCAATCCACGCAGCGGCGACGTGCTCGGGGTGGTCGACGTCAGTGGTCCGGCGGCCACGATCCACCCGACCACGCTGGCCCTGGTCGACACCGTTGCCCGGCTCGCCGAATCCCGGCTGCGCGAACACCATCGACGCGTTCTCGACCAGCTCCGGGCGGTCGCCGCGCCCATACTCGCGCGGACCGAGGGTCCGGCCATGGCCGTCGACCGCGACGGCTGGGTGGCCGCAGTGGGATCGGTGGCACCGCGGGCGCGACTGAGCATCCCGACGGGACTCGCACCCGGCCGCACGGCCGTACCCGACCTCGGCCTGTGCGAGATCGAACCACTGCCGGGAGGATGGCTGCTCCGGACGGTTGAGGCCACCGATCCGAGTCGGCCCACCGAGGTGGTGATCGGCGCCGACGGCACCGGCGTGGTGGTGCGCGTCGAGGGATTCGCCGGCAGCTGGACCCAACGCCTCTCGCCTCGGCATGCGCAGATTCTCGGTATGCTCGCCGCCGCGCAACCCGGTGGGCTTCGCGCGGCCGAACTGTCGCAGAACCTCTTCGGCGTCGCCGACCGCACGATTACCGTGAGAGCCGAGATCTCCCGTCTCCGTAAGCATTTCGGCGGTCTGCTGTGTGCCAACCCGTACCGCTTCGCTGACGGTGTGGTGGTGCGTGACACGCGTTTCGCCCCGAACTGATGGGCGGCGCCCGCCGTCGATGTCAGCGGTCCGCCTCGCCGCGGGATCGGCGCGGGATGACTGCCGCACCGGATAGATTGGTGCCGTGCCGATCTCCCATGTCCACGGATACCTGCGCCACATCATGGATGAATGCGCGCCCGATCGTTCCGGAGCGGTTGCCGACTACATCCCCGAACTCGCCGCCGTCGACGCCGATGGCTACGCCCTGTCGATGTGCATGCACGACGGCAACACCTATTCGCTCGGTGACGTCGGCGTCGAGTTCACCATCCAATCGGTGTCCAAGCCGCTCACCTATGCGCTCGCGCTGACCCGCCTCGATGTGGCGGAGGTGGATGCGAAGATCGGCGTCGAGCCGTCGGGTGAGGCGTTCAACGAGATCAGCGTGGACGAGCGGCGCCGTCCGCGTAATCCGATGATCAATGCCGGCGCGATCCTGGCGTCGTCGATGCTGTTGCCGCCGGTCCGGTCGCTGCCGGCCGGTGCCGTGGACAAGGCGTTCGACGAACTCGTCGAGTTCTACTCCGGTTGCGCCGGGCGACATCTGACGATCGATGAGCAGGTCTACGCCTCCGAGGCCGCCACCGGTTCCCGTAATCGCGCCATCGTCTACATGCTCGACAGTTTCGGCGCGGTCGACACCGACCCCGAGGCGGCCCTCGACCTCTACTTCCGTCAATGTTCGCTGCGGGTGACCAGCGACGACCTCGCCGCGATCGCCGCGACGATCGCCGCGGGCGGGGTCAATCCGCGCACCGGTCGGCGGGTGCTGAGCAACGAGGTGGCCCAGCGGCTGTTGAGTGTGATGACCACGTGCGGCATGTACGACGGCGCAGGGGACTGGGTCACCTCGGTGGGTCTGCCGGCCAAGAGTGGGGTCGGTGGCGGCATCCTGGCGGTGCTCCCCGGCCAACTCGGGATCGGTGTGTACTCACCGCGCCTCGATCAGCACGGCAACAGCGTCCGCGGTGTCGATACCTGTCGCCGGTTGTCCCGCGACCTGGGCCTGCACATGTTCAATGTGACGCGCGAGAGCCGGGTGTCCATCCGGTCGGTGTACTCGATCGGTGAGTTCGAGGTCGGCGCGGACTGGGACGAACTGCAGCGCAGTTACCTGCGAACCTGTCGCGACCGGGTACGGGTATATGAACTGCAGGGGGATCTGACCTTCGCCGGCGCCGAGCGTGCCCTGCGTCGCATCGAGTCCGATCTCGACGACCTCGATGTCGCAATCGTCGAGATCTCGCGCGTCGGGGTGATCGATCCGGTCGCCCGGACGATGCTGCTCGGTATCAAACACACCACCGATGTGCGCGGGCAGCGCGCCATGCTCGTCGATCCCGATGGCGTGGTACGGGAGAGCGTGGACAGTCATCGCTCCGACTTCGTGGTGCCGAATCTGAATGCGCCCGAACAACTCCGGGGTCTCGATCCCACCCTGCCGCACGTGCACTCGACGATGGAGGCCGCGGTCCGCGACGCCGAGGAATTCCAGCTGGAGTCCTTTCGGCGCCCGTGACGTGTGCGTGTTTCGGCCGCGGATCACCGGACGGGATTTCCGCCGCCGCACTCGGAGTGGGGTTCTTCGAGACGTAGGGCGAGCAGTTAAGCTGCCGACTGTGCGTCTGGTGATCGCGGAATGCCAAGTGGACTATGTCGGACGGCTCACGGCCCATCTGCCGATGGCGCGTCGGTTGCTGCTCATCAAGTCCGACGGGTCGGTGAGCGTGCACGCCGACGACCGCGCCTACAAGCCGCTGAACTGGATGAGCCCGCCCTGCTGGCTGGCCGAGGAGCCGGTGCCCGAAGAGGTCGCCTGCGCGCACGACGAGGTGGTCGCCTACTGGGTGGTGACCAACAAGGCCGGTGAGGAGTTGCGGATCACCATCACCTCGATCGAACACGATTCGACCCACGAACTCGGCGTCGATCCGGGGCTGGTGAAGGACGGCGTCGAGGCCCATCTGCAGGAGTTGCTCGCCGAACACGTCGAGACCCTGGGCCCCGGCCACACCCTCATCCGCCGGGAGTACATGACGGCGATCGGCCCGGTCGACATCCTTGCGCGCGACGCCGACGGCGCGACCGTCGCAGTGGAGATCAAGCGGCGCGGCGAGATCGATGGTGTCGAGCAGCTCACGCGGTATCTCGAATTGCTGAACCGCGATCCGCTCCTCGCCCCGGTGAGCGGGGTCTTCGCCGCGCAGCAGATCAAGCCGCAGGCGCGCACCCTGGCCCAGGACCGCGGAATCCGTTGTCTCGTACTCGATTACGACGCACTCCGCGGGGCCGAGAGCACGGAGTTCCGACTGTTCTGATCGGTTGTGCTCAGCCGATCAGTTCTGCTCGACCTCGAGTGGGGCGGTATGGATCGGTGCGGTATCGGCGCGCTTGCCTGCGTGGCGGCCGTTGTGGCCGGTGGCCTTCTGGAACGGCTCGGTGTCGATTTGCGCGTCGCGTGACAACAGGGTGTTGAGCAGTTCGGCGTCGCTGTGTTCGGACGCGGTGGTCAGCTCGGCATCGACCTCGGTGTTCAACAACGCCGGGAGTTCGGCGAGACGCTCGGAGATCCGCGAGAACTCGGAGACGATCTCGTCGCGTGCCTTCGTGACGCGGTCGCCGAGTTCGCGCGAGCGCGCCACCCGTTCGGTGGCGATGGCCCGCGCGGTGCTCTCGATGTCGGCGGCGAGGGCGTTCGCCTCAGATCGCTGGGCGGACAGTTCCGCGTCGTGTTGAGTCCGCGCGTCCTGCAACTCCTGTGCCGTGCGGCGCCGGAGTTCCTCGGTCTCGGTGCGCGCCTTGGTGAGGATCCGTTGCGCCTCGGCCTTGGCTGCGGCCATCGTCTTCTCGTGTTCGGACTCCATTGCGGCGGCGCGGTCGGCGCGTTCGGCGGCGGCGCGTTCGGCGTCCGCGGCGGCCTCGGCCTTGGTGGCGTCGGCCTCGTTGCGCGTCTTCGCCGAGTACTCGTCGGCGTCACCGACGATCTTGCTCGCCCGGGCGCGCGCGTCGGCGACGATCCGCTGGGCCTCCTCGGCGGCGTTGCGCTGGGTGTCCTCGGCCTCCTGGCGAGCCACGGACACCGTCTCGGCCGCTTCGGCACTCGCCTCGGCACGCATCTCCGAGGCCTCGTCGGAGGCCAGCTGCAACATCCGTGAGAGGCGTTCACTCATGCCGGTGACCGACGTCGGCGGCACCGACAGCTTGTCGACCTCGCGGCGCAACTCCTCGATCTCGTCGCGGGCATCGGCCAGGTGCGCCGCGAGTTCGCGGGCATGCGCGGTGGCCGCGTCGCGATCCGCGGCCAGCACCCGCATGTCGGCGTCGATGCGCCGGAGGCGGTCGGCGACCTGTTCTCGGTCGTACCCGCGCATCACGATCGCGAACGGTAACTGCTGCTTGGGTGCAGGGGCTGACATGCGGGCCAGTCTAATCGCAGCACCCGGACGTGCCGAGGAGGACGAAGGTCCCTCCCCGGCCACGCAGACGACCCGGTGGTCTCAGTGGGCAGACGCCGCGGGCTCGACCAGTTCGAGGAGCACCCCGCCGGCGTCCTTGGGGTGTACGAAGTTGATCCGGGAGCCGGCGGTGCCGCGACGCGGCTGTGGGTACAGCACGCGGACGCCGTTCGCGGTCAAGCGGTCCATCACCGCCACGACGTCGGTGACCCGTACCGCGAGCTGCTGCAGGCCGGGGCCGTTGCGATCGAGGAATTTCGCGATGGTCGACTCCGGGGTCAGCGGCGCGAGGAGTTGGATGACGGCACCGTCACCTCCTTGCGGGCCGATCATCGCCTCACGCACGCCCTGCTCGTCGTTGGTCTCCTCGTGGAGCTCGACGAATCCCAGATTGTCGGCGTACCACTGCTTGGCGGCGTCGAGATCGGGCACGGCGATGCCGACGTGATCGATCGCGAGGACGAGATCGGAGATCAGTGCGGCCGGGGATTGGGCGGTGGTGGCGGGGTCAGCTGCGGAAGTACTCATGGCCTAACGGTAGCGTTAGAGGCGACAAAATACAGAGCGACCGCTCGGTTGGTGCCGCGGTCAGAGTCGTGGAGGTCCCCATGTCCCCAGATCAGACGACGTCGGTGATCGTCGCCGGCGCACGCACGCCGTTCGGCCGGATGCTCGGCTCTCTCAAGGGTTTCAGTGCCGTCGACCTCGGTGCCATCGCCATCAAGGGTGCGCTCGAGCGCTCGGGGGTGGCCGCCTCGGAGGTTCAGTACGTGATCATGGGTCAGGTCCTGACCGCCGGTGCCGGACAGATGCCGGCACGCCAGACCTCGGTCAAGGCCGGCATCGGGTGGGACGTACCCGCGCTGACGATCAACAAGATGTGCCTGTCGGGAATCGACTCGATTGCACTCGCCGACCAGCTGATCCGCGCCGGGGAGTTCGACGTGGTGGTCGCCGGCGGTCAGGAATCGATGACCCAGGCGCCGCACCTACTGCCGGGCAGCCGTAGCGGCTTCAAGTACGGCAATACCGAACTCGTCGACCACATGGCCTACGACGGCCTGTTCGACGCGTTCACCGACCAGCCGATGGGTGCGCTGACCGAGCAGGGCAACGACCTCGGGGCGAGCGGAGCGACGGGGAATGAATATCGTGGGTTCTCCCGCGCCGAGCAGGACGAGTTCGCTGCGCGCAGCCATCAGCTCGCCGCCACGGCCTGGAAGAACGGTGTCTTCGCCGACGAGGTGGTTCCGGTGTCGATCCCGCAGCGCAAGGGCGATCCGATCGAGTTCGCCGAGGACGAGGGCATCCGTGCCGACACCACCGCCGATTCGCTGGCCGGCCTGCAACCTGCCTTCCGCAAGGACGGCACCATCACCGCGGGCAACTCCTCGCAGATCTCCGACGGGGCGGCCGCGGTCGTCGTGATGAGCAAGGCCAAGGCCACCGAACTCGGCGTCGACTGGCTCGCCGAGATCGGTCCGCACGGCGTCGTCGCCGGTCCGGATTCGTCGCTGCAGCAGCAGCCCGCGAATGCCATCCGCAAGGCCTGTGACCGCGCCGGGATCGCGCCGACCGACCTCGACCTCATCGAGATCAACGAGGCGTTCGCGGCCGTCGGGCTGGCCTCGACGAAGTCCCTGGGCGTCGATGAGTCGATCGTCAACGTCAACGGCGGGGCGATCGCCGTCGGCCACCCGATCGGCACCTCCGGAGCACGCATCACCCTGCACCTGGCGCTGGAACTGCAACGGCGCGGTGGCGGCGTCGGCGCCGCGGCGCTCTGTGGCGCCGGTGGACAGGGCGATGCGCTGATCGTCCGGGTTCCCAAGGCCTGATCTCCAGAGCCTGATCTCCAGAGCCTGATCGCCGGAGGTCTGAGCGCCGGAGTCTGATCTCCCCGGGTCTGACCTCCAGGGCCTGATCGACACCGCAACCATCCCGTGGTGCCCGTGATGTGGGTCACGTCGGATCGCGTACGGCTACTACGGGATGTCGTAGGTTGTCCGCGGCTCCGGCACAATGGAGCGCATGAGGCAATTCTTCGACCTGTCCACGCCCGCCAAACGATTCCGCTTCGTCGCCGTGCTCGAAGCCATCACGTGGGCGGCGCTGCTCGTGGCGATGTTCTTCAAATGGGTGCTCGGCCACGACGAGGCCGTGCAGATCCCCGGCATGACGCATGGGATCGTGTTCATGGTGTTCGTCGTGGTCTCGCTGCTGACCGCGTTCTCCCTGCGCTGGAGCGTGAAGGTCACCGGGCTGGCCCTGTTCTCGAGTATCCCGCCGTTCGGGACCCTGGTCTTCGAGTGGTGGGCCCGGCGCAACGGACACCTCGCCGAGCTGTCGGTGTCGGAGTCGACGAGCAACGCAGCGGCCGCTGCCTGAGATACTCGGCTGCCTGAGATACTCCGCTGATGGGGACTCAACGATGATCGTCGCATTCAGCATCACGCCGTCGGGCGGCGACGCGGTCGAGGACGACGGCGGCATGAGCGCCGCGGTGGCGCAGGCGGTGCGCGTGGTTCGCCACTCCGGACTGCCGCACCAGACGACCGCGATGTTCACCTACATCGAGGGTGAGTGGGACGAGGTGATGGCCGTGGTCAAGCAGGCCACCG
This sequence comes from Gordonia sp. i37, assembly GCF_002043085.1. Taxonomy (NCBI): domain Bacteria; kingdom Bacillati; phylum Actinomycetota; class Actinomycetes; order Mycobacteriales; family Gordoniaceae; genus Gordonia; species Gordonia sp. i37. The sequence goes on from NZ_MVPX01000151.1 coordinate 13,266, forward strand.
AAGCTGTCGCGGCGCTCGCCCCGCGCGTCGGGCTCGTGCTCAAGGCCGACATCCGGCCGGGGCACACCGGCGAACTGGCGGGCAAGGTCGCCCGGGTCGACGCCCATCTGGAGAATTGACCGATTCCGGGCGGTCGACGGCGCCCGAGCATCTGGGTCGATCTCGTGCCGGTGTGACCGCGATCTTCTGCCTCAACGGCTTTCTGGCCGCGCTCTGGGTGGCCCACATCCCGGTCATCACCGAACGCACCGGCACCTCGCACGAGTTGTTGGGCGGGTTGCTGTTGCTCGTGGGCGCGGCGGCCTTCGTCGGGATGCAGGTGTGCGGGCATCTGATCGACCGCGTCGGCTCGCGAACTACCACGATCGCCGCAGCGGTCGTCCTGTGCCCGGCCATGCTGGGTCCGGTCCTGGCCACCGACCCGGTCGGCCTCGCCTGCGCGCTCGCCCTCTTCGGGTTCGCCAACGGTTCTCTCGACGTGTCGATGAACGCGCAGGCCGTCGTCGTCGAACGGATCTATCGACGCCCGATCATGTCGGCGTTTCACGGTTTCTTCTCCGTCGGTGGACTTCTCGGTTCCGGTGCGGTGGCCCTGGGGCTGTGGATGCAATGGCCGGTGGTGGCGACGGTGGCGGTGCTCGCCGGCATCGGGCTGGTCGTGGTTGCCGTCGCGGCACGGGGAATCGTCGCCCGGGGTGGTGCCCCGGTCTCGGTTTCGGCGCAGGGCGCCCCCGGCGGTGACGCCGACACGGAGTCGCCCCAACCAGGTGTCCCGGCCTCGCCGGATGCCCCACGTGTTCGCTGGTGGCGCGAGGTGGACCTGCGACGCCTGTCGGTGATGGCGGCATTGGCGTTCGTGCTGATGCTCGCCGAGGGCACGTCGTACGACTGGAGTGCGTTGCACGTCGTCGAGACCTTCGGCACCCGGGAGGCGGTCGGCGCCATCGCATTCGCGAGTTTCAGCGCGGCGATGATGGTCGCCCGGTTCGTCGTCGATCCCATCGCGGCACGTGTGGGACCGGTGTCGGTGGTGCGTGGGGGTGCGGTCATCGGAGCCGTCGGGATGGTCATCGTGCTCGTCCCGTCGACGCCGACCACCTCCTCGGCGATCGTCGCGATCATCGGATGGACGATCTTCGGCATCGGGTTGGCCGGGCTCATCCCGCAGATCTTCACCGCCGCGGGCAATCTCACCGAGCACTCGAGCGGGCGGGCGATCTCGATGGTGGTGGGCTGTGGCTATCTCGGCATGCTCGCCGGGCCGGCGATCGTCGGCGTGATCAGCGGCCACTCGAGTCTGCGTCTCGGCCTCACACCGGTGTTGGTCGCCCTCGCTTTCGCGGTCGTGGCCGCCGGGGTGGTCGCCGCGCCCGACAGAGGTGAGCGCACCTCACGCGTGTGAGCGCGACGCGCGGTCATGACACACTGTAGGGGTGAGCAGACCTTCCAACAGGGCACAGGCAGCCGCAGCCCAGCAGGCGGCCGCAGCTGTCGCGATGTCCGGTGCAGTCGACCTGTCCGCACTGAAGGAACGCGCGGAAGCCCAACGCGCGCAACCACAGCGTTCCGCAGCTCCCGGCGGACCGCCGGCATCCGGCCCGAGCTCGCCGGGTTCCGCCTCGCCGGGATCGGTGGTGGACGTGACCGAGGAGACCTTCGAGACCGACGTGCTCGCCCGGTCGACACGGCAACTCGTCGTCGTCGACCTGTGGGCCACCTGGTGTGAGCCCTGCAAGCAGCTCTCGCCGGTGCTCGAGCGGATGGCGGCCTCGGCCGGCGGGCAGTGGGTGCTCGCCAAGGTCGACGTCGACGCCAATCCCCGTATCGCCCAGGCCTTCCGCGTGCAGTCGATCCCGATGGTCGTGGCGATCGCCGCGGGCCAACCGGTCGCCGCGTTCAACGGGGTACGCAGCGAGCAGGAGATCACCGCGTGGATCGATGAGATCCTCTCCCAGGTCGGCGGTCACCTCACCGGGGTGCCCGACGCCGACGAGCCGGAGCCCGAGGCCTCAGATCCACGGATGGACGCCGCCGAGGAGTTGCTCGACTCCGGGGACTTCGACGGCGCACTCGGCGCGTACCGGGCCATCGTGGAGGCCGAGCCCGACAACGTCGAGGCCGCCTCGGCGGCACGCAACCTCGAGTTCGTGCTACGGGCCCAGGCCCACGATCCGGCCATCGTGGAGACCGCCGCGGCCGCAGATGTCGACGCGCAACTGGCGGCGGCCGACGTGCTTCTGCTCGCCCAGCAGCCCGAGGCGGCATTCGATCGGATCATCGAGGTGGTGCGCGCGACCGCCGGTGACGACCGCACCCGCGCCCGCACCCGGCTGCTCGAGCTCTTCGAGTTGTTCGATCCGGCCGAGCCGTTCGTCGTCGCCGCCCGGCGCAAGCTCGCGAGTGCCCTGTTCTGAGTCCGACCCGCGCTGAACCGATAGCGGTTCGACCAGAGCCGTGCCGGAGCGCGGGTCATGGAGTTCACGACACCTTGCGTCGGTAGACGACCATCGCGGCGGCGTAGGCGATCACCAGGATGCCAACGCACCATCCCAGGGCGATCCAGAGGTCGCCGCCGACCGGCTGCCCGGCGAACAGTGCGCGAATGCTGTTCACGATCGAGGTCACCGGCTGATGCTCGGCGAAGGCCCGCACCGGTCCGGGCATCGACTCGGTCGGCACGAACGCGGAGCTTATGAACGGCAGGAAGATCAGCGGGTAGGAGAATGCACTCGCGCCGTCGACGCTCTTCGCGGTGAGCCCGGGGATGACCGCGACCCAGGTCAGCGCGAGGGTGACGACGACGAGGATGCCGGCCACCGCGAGCCACCCGAGGACGCCGGCACTCGACCGGAACCCCATTGCCACCGCGACCAGCACCACGATGGCCACGGCCACCATGTTGGCCAGCAACGAGGTCAGCACATGCGCCCACAGGGTCGCCGAGCGTGCAATCGGCATGGATTGGAAGCGCTCGACCATCCCACCGGCCATGTCCGAGTACAGCCGAAACGCGGTGTAGGAGATCCCCGACACCACCGTGATCAGCAGGATGCCCGGCAACAGGTAGTCGATGTAGGGGCCCGAACCGGTCTGGATCGCACCGCCGAGGACGTAGACGAACAGCAGCAGGAAGGCGATCGGCATGACCGCGGTGGTGATGATCGTGTCCGGGCTGCGCGTCACATGCCGCAGGGTGCGGCCGAGTAGGGCAGTGGTGTCGGTGGCGAAATGTGTGGCCATCACGGCTCCTTGGTCGTACGGGTGGTGTCCTCGCCGATCATCGCGAGGAAGACGTCTTCGAGCGAGGGCTGCTTGACGACGTACTCGACCTCGGCGGGCGGGAGGAGCGCGGTGAGCTGGGCGAGGGTGCCGTTCTGGATGATGCGCCCCTGATGGAGGATCGCGATTCGGTCGGCGAGGTGTTCGGCCTCCTCGAGGTACTGGGTGGTCAGCAGCACCGTGGTACCGCGTCGGGCGAGGTCGGTGATCGACTCCCAGACCTCCAGGCGCGCTTGCGGATCCAGTCCGGTGGTGGGTTCGTCGAGAAAGATGACCGGTGGTTCGCCGATCAGGCTCATGGCGATGTCGAGTCGTCGTCGCATCCCGCCGGAGAACGTGGCGACCCGACGGTCGGCGGCGTCGATCAACGAGAACCGGTCCAGCAGGTGCTCGGCCACGGCGTCGGCGTCGGGTAGATGGCGCAACCGGGCGACGAGGACGAGGTTCTCGCGGGCGGTGAGGATGTCGTCGACCGCCGCGAATTGTCCGGTCAGGCTGATGGATTCGCGTACCAGTTGTGGCTGCCGGGTGACATCGTGACCCAGGACCCGGATGGTGCCGGCGTCGGGCCGGGCAAGCGTGGTGAGGATCTTGACCGTGGTGGTCTTGCCCGACCCGTTGGAGCCGAGCAGGGCAAAGATGCTGCCGGGCGCCACCTCGAAGTCGACCCCGCGCAGGACCTCGAGTTCCTTGAACGACTTACGCAGTCCGGCAACGGAGATGGCGGGCTCGGCGGTCATTTCTCACGCTCCGGGGTGTCTGTGTCGGGGTTGCTCGCCTCGGCGGCGATCGCCTGATCGAGCGCCGTGGTCAATCGCTTGCGTTCCTCGCTGATCCACGACGCCTCCGGGTAATTGCGCAGGAATCCCTCGGCGAACTCGATCGGGTCGTCGCCGACGAGGTCGGCGACCGGGGTCCGGTCGGCGGCGGCCTGCTCGAAGAGGTCGGCGAGGTCGGTGAGCAACGACATCAGGGCATCGGTCTCCGAGGAGGCGAAGTAGTAGATGTAGTGCTCGACGGCCTCGAGGACGGTGCGCAGATGGTCCGGTAATGCGTCCCTCCGCGCTTTGTATCCGCGCCAACGTTTCTTGTCGCCGATGATCTTGGTGAGCATCACGATTGTTCCTTTCGGTGGTGAAGTGTGTCGAGCCGGTCGGTGAGGAAATCCCAGGTGCGCCAGAACTCGTCGAGGTACTCGTGACCGGACACGTTGAGGGAGTACACCTTTCGGGGCGGACCCTTCTCCGACGGCACCTTCTCCACGTCGACCAGTCCGCGCTTCTCGATGCGCAACAGCAACGCGTAGACGGTTCCCTCGGCGATGTCGGTGAAACCCTGTTCCCGCAGTGCCGCGGTGATCTCGTACCCGTAGGCCGCGCGCAGACTCAGGATCGCCAGGACGATGCCCTCCAGCGTGCCCTTGAGCATCTCGGTCATTTGTTTGCCCAACGCGTCCTCCGATACTCGGGTGTGAAGTACTACTCAGTGTTGCTGACTACTAGTACATAGTAACGCTGAATAGTGAAAGCGCAAGGCGTCCAGCAGGCCACACAGACGACGGCGCCGGGTCGAGGATCTCGACCCGGCGCCGTCGGGGGTTTCAACCGACGTGGGCGATCACGGGGGCGTTGGAGCGGAATGGGTCGGGGAATCGACCGGCACCGGGGCCAGCCAGATCGCCGAGTTCGCCGGGAGCATCACCGTCGCCGAGACCGGACGGGCATGCCACGGTTGGTCGTCGGTGACGACGCTGCCGAGATTTCCCTGACCGGAACCCGAATACGCCGACGAATCGGTGTTGAGGACCTCGGCCCAGGTGCCCGCCACCGGAAGCCCGACGCGGTAGTTGCTGCGATCGGAGCCGGAGAAGTTGAACAGACATGCGAGAACCGAACCGTCCGCTCCGTATCGAAGGAAGCTGATGACGTTGTTGGCGGTGTCGTTGGCGTCGATCCACTCGTAACCCGCCGGGTCGGTGTCCGCGCTGAACAAGGCCGGGGTCTGTCGGTAGACCCGGTTGAGATCGGTCACGAGAGCCGAGATGCCCGAATGCAATTCGCCTTCCCAGCCCGACATCTGTGACCAATCCAGGCTGCGGTCCTCGGCCCACTCGCCGGTCTGACCGAATTCCTGTCCCATGAACAGCAATTGCTTGCCCGGATGCGCCCACTGATATGCCAGGAACACGCGGACCCCGGCGGCCTTGGTGAACGAGTCGCCGGGCATCCGGGTCCACAGTGTGCCCTTGCCGTGGACGACCTCGTCGTGGGAGAGCGGCAGGACGAAGTTCTCGCTCCACGCGTACATCATCGAGAAGGTGATCTCGTGGTGGTGGAAGCTGCGGTGAACCTGATCACGCCCGAGGTAGCCGAGCGTGTCGTGCATCCAGCCCATGTTCCACTTGAAGCTGAAGCCCAGCCCGCCCAGATCGGTCATGCGGGTCACGCCCGGCCATGCCGTCGATTCCTCGGCGATCGTGACCACGCCCGGGAAATGCTTGTGCACAGTGGCATTGGTCTCCTGTAGGAACTGCACCGCCTCGAGGTTCTCGCGCCCACCGTAGATGTTGGGACGCCAGCCGCCGGCCGGGCGCGAGTAGTCGAGGTAGAGCATCGAGGCGACCGCGTCGACGCGCAGGCCATCGATGTGGAATTCGTCGAACCAGAACAGCGCGTTCGCGACCAGGAAGTTGCGTACCTCGTGGCGGCCGAAGTCGAAGACGTATGTGCCCCAGTCGAGTTGCTCGCCGCGCATCGGGTCGGCGTGTTCGTACAGGGCGGTGCCGTCGAAACGCGCCAATGCCCATTCGTCCTTGGGGAAGTGGGCGGGCACCCAGTCGACGAGTACGCCGATCCCGAGCGAATGCAGGTGGTCGACGAGATACCGGAAGTCGTCGGGGTGGCCGAACCGGGCCGAGGGCGCGTAATAGCTGGTGACCTGATATCCCCACGAGCCGCCGAAGGGGTGCTCGGCGACCGGCAGGAATTCGACGTGGGTGAAGCCCTTTTCGACGAGGTAGTCGCCGAGTTGCTCGGCGATCTCCCGGTAGGACAACCCCATTCGCCACGACCCGAGGTGCACCTCATAGATGCTCATCGGTTCGGTGGCCGGTGCGGAGGCGGCGCGGGTGGCGATCCACGCGTCGTCGGACCACTCGTGCGCCGAGGTGGTCACCACCGACGCGGTCGCCGGGGGCACGTTGGTGCCCAACGCCATCGGGTCGGCCTTCTCCCGGATCACCCCGTCGGCGCCGTGCACCTTGAACTTGTACTGGGTGCCCGCGCCGATGTCGGGCAGGAAGACCTCCCAGATGCCGCTGGAGGCCAGCGATCTCATCGGCGCGGTGCGCCCGGTCCAGTCGAAATCGCCGATCACCGCCACGCCGTGGGCGTTCGGAGCCCACACCGAGAACGCGGTCCCCGACACCTCGCCGTCGGGAGTGGTGTAGCTGACCGGCCGCGCCCCGAGGATTTCCCACAATCGCTCGTGGCGGCCCTCGCCGAACAGGTAGCGGTCGGTCTCGCCGACGCTCGGCAGGAAGCGATAACCGTCGGCGACGACGTAGGACTCGTGGCCGCCCGCGCCGTCGGGATACTCCACGCGGTAGCGGTAGTCGATGAGACCCTCGATCGGGACCGCGACGACGAACAGATCGTCGGTCTGGGCGGTCATCGGATAGTCGACGCCGCCGATGACCGCGGTGACCGACGTCGCGGTGGGACGCAGCGTCCGCAGCACGGTGAAACCGGTCCCGGTGTCGTGCGCGCCGAGGAAGGCATGCGGGTCGGGATGGGTCAGGGCATCGATCCGTCGCAGATCGTGGCCGGAGGCGTTCGGGTCGGGCTCGCCGCACGCCGGCGAGGCCGTGGGCCGGGGATCGTCGGGGGTGGGGAATTGCGGGGGATTGGTCACGTCGTCGTCCTCTCCTCGTTCCTCACCGGATGCGGTAGGAAAGCTGTTGCGCGAGCGCCGGATCGAGGGGCGGCAGGGCCAGGATATGGGCCACCGCGCGCCACGGTTCGAGTTGGATGTAGTTCGCCTGACCCCAGGTGTACTCCTCTCCGGTGACCTCGTCGCGGACCCCGAAGTGGTCCTGCCAGTCGAAACCGAGGGCGGGCATGTCGAGCCACAGGGTCGCGGTCTCGGTGCCGAATGGATTGAGGTTGATGACGACCAGTACCCGGTCCCCGGAGGCGGGGTCGATCTTGGAGTAGGCGATCAGCGCCGGGTTCTCGATGTGGTGAAAGGTGATGTTGCGCAACTGCTGCAGAGCCGGATGACGACGCCGGATCGCGTTGAGCGAGGTGATCCACGGTTCCAGGGATTCCCCTCGGGACGCGGCCGCCTTGTAATCGCGTGGGCGCAGTTGGTACTTCTCCGAATCGAGGTACTCCTCGCTGCCCTCCCGGGCCGGCAGGTGTTCGTAGAGTTCGTATCCCGAATACACACCCCAGGTCGGGGAGAGGGTCGCCGCCAGCGCCGCCCGCAATGCGAACATGCCCGGGCCACCATGCTGCAGGCTCTCGTGGAGGATGTCCGGGGTGTTGACGAAGAGATTCGGCCGGGCCTCGTCGGCGTGTGCGGCGAGTTCGTTGCCGAACTCCTCGAGCTCCCAGCGCGCGGTCTTCCACGTGAAATACGTGTAGGACTGCGTGAACCCGAGGCGCGCCAGTCCGTAGAGTCGTGCGGGGCGGGTGAATGCCTCGGCCAGGAACAACACGTCGGGATGGCGTTTCTTGATCTCGGTGATCAGCCATTCCCAGAAGTTCGGCGGCTTGGTGTGCGGATTGTCGACGCGAAAGATGTTGACGCCCAAATTGATCCAGTGCAGCACCACGCGTAGCACACCTGCATAGATGCCGGCGCGGTCGTTGTCGAAATTGAGCGGATAGATGTCCTGGTACTTCTTGGGTGGGTTCTCCGCGTAGGCGATGGTGCCGTCCGGCAGGATCGTGAACCAGTCGGGATGCTCGGTGGCCCACGGGTGGTCCGGGGCGCATTGCAATGCGAGGTCGAGTGCGATCTCCATGCCGAGTTCGCGCGCCCGTCCGACGAAGTAGGTGAAATCCTCCTCGCTGCCCAGGCGCGGGTGGATGGCGTCGTGGCCACCGTCGCGGGACCCGATCGCCCAGGGCGAGCCGACGTCCTCGGCTCCGGCGATCAGGGTGTTGTTGGGGCCCTTGCGGTTGACCTCGCCGATCGGATGGATCGGCGGCAGGTAGACGACGTCGAATCCCATGTCGGCGATGCGGGGCAGATCCTGCGCCGCGGTGAGGAAGGTGCCGTGCACCGGGCGCCCCTCGTTGTCCCATCCGCCGGTCGAGCGCGGAAACATCTCGTACCACGAGCCGAACAGCGCGCGTCGGCGATCCACCCAGACGCGGTGGTTGCGGCTCTTGGTGACCATCTCGCGGACCGGGTGTTGGTGCAGCAGTGAGGTGACGGCGTCGGCGATGGCGGGGGCGACCCGCGTCGACAGGGACATGTCCTCGGCGCGCAGCAGGCGGATCGCGTCGGAGAGGACCCCGCGTTCGGTGGGGGCGATCTGGTCGCGGGCCCGGGAGAGCACGCGCGCGCCGATCTCGAGGTCGTTGGCCAGGTCCGCAGCGGACTGACCGGCCTCGATCTTCTTGACGATCGCCGACCGCCAGGTCGTGTACGGGTCGCTCCAGGCCTCGACGCGGAACGTCCAGTAGCCCTCGGTGTCGGGGACGAAGACGGCGTTGAACTGGTCGGGCTCGATCGACGGCGTCATGGTGATCTCGTAGACGCGTCGGCGCGGGGCCTCGATCCGCACAGTGACCCCGAGTGCGTCGTGGCCCTCGCGCCACGCGGTCGCACTGATCGGGATCGTTTCTCCGACAACGGCTTTGGCTGGATACTGGCCCGCCGAAACCAAGGGTTGGATGTCGTCGATGCCCATCCGGCCGATCACAGACGGTCTCCCTTCTCACCCCGACCGCGTGTCGGTGCGAGGATGCGTCGTTGCTCACCGCGGCCTCTGCGCCGGGGCGTGGTACCCATTCTTGTCGCTCGGAGCGCTCCGCGCGCCAGGATCAGCGTACGGGCACCCCTGTCAGCCTGCTCAGTGCCGACCGGACCACGGTGGGGTCGGTGGTCCGCCAGAAGGGTGGTAGCGACGCCGCGAGGTAGCCGCCGTATCCGGCGGTCGCCAGACGCGAATCGAGCACCGCGACCACACCACGGTCGTCGACCGAACGCAGCAGCCGACCGGCGCCCTGCGCGAGCAGCAGCGCGGCATGGTTGGCGGCGACCGACAGAAAACCGTTGCCGCCGCGGGCGTCGACGGCGCGCTGACGGGCGGTGAGCAGCGGATCGTCCGGCCGGGGGAACGGAATCCTGTCGATGAGCACCAGACTCAACGACGGCCCGGGCACATCGACGCCCTGCCACAGCGACAACGTGCCGAACAGGCAGGTCTCCGGGTCCTCGGCGAATTGCTTGACCAACGTCGAGGTGGTGTCGTCACCCTGGCACAGGATCGGCACCGACACGCGGTCGGCCAATGCATCGGCGGCCGCGCGCGCCGCCCGCATCGACGAGAACAAACCGAGGGTGCGTCCGTTGGCGGCACCGATCAGCGACTCGATCTCGTCGAGGGTCGCCGGGGCCAGTCCGTCGCGCCCGGGCCGTGGGAGGTGGCGGGCGACATAAAGGATCGCCGAGCGCGGATAGTCGAACGGTGAGCCGGCGTCGAGACCGGTCCAGCGGACCGTACCCTCGTCCGACGGGGCGGCCTTGCCCGTCGCGGTCGCCGTCCGCGCGGCCACCGCGGATCGCCCAGACCTGTCTCGCCCAGACCCGTCCCGTGCTGACCCGTCCCGTGCTGACCCGTCCGGTCCCGGGTCATCGACCTCGTCGGCGGCCGGGGTGTCTGCACCGCGCCCCGAAGCCGGCAACCCCCAGGTGGCGGCCAGCGCGTCGAACGAACCGCCGATGGTCAGCGTCGCCGAGGTCAGGATCACCGTGGAGGTGGAGAACAGGGTGCTGCGCAGCAACCCGCCGACCGACAGCGGTGCGATGTGTAGCACCGGGCGGGTGCTCGCCGATGGCCCGCGGCCCACCCGCTCGTGGCCCACCCAGACCACGTCACGACGCTTGGCCACCTCCGGCTCGGAGAACGCCCCGAGCAGCCGCACGATCGTGTCGTGGAGATCCTCGAGTCCGGTGAGCGCGGCCGAGCGGGCCGCGGCGGCACCCTCGTCGCCGCTCGCCCCGAGGCCGCGGACCGGCCCGATGGCACCACGCGTGGCCCACAGGCGGTCGCGCAGCACCGTCAGCGTGGCGCCGGCCGCAGGCGGCATGGCCGTCCACTCGCCGGGCGGACATTCCTCGAGGAGCTCACCGAGGTGCTCACCGGCACCGATGAGCGCATCGACGGTTTCTTCGTCGACGAGTTTGCCGACCCGCTTGGACAGGTTGGCCACCGCTGCCGCCGAGACCTCCGCGGTGCTGACCGAGGTGATGCGGTCGACGAGTTCGTGCGCCTCGTCGATGATCACCACGTCGTGATCGGGCAGGACGTTGGCAGGGCTGAGCGCGTCGATGGCCAGCATCGCGTGATTGGTGACGACGACGTCGACCTGGGCGCTGGCTCGGCGTGCGCGTTCGGCGAAACAGTCCTCGGAGTAGGAGCAGTTGGTCGCTCCCAGACACTCCCGCGCCGACACGCTGACCTGTCGCCAGGAGCGGTCGGCGACTCCGGGGGACAGGTCATCGCGGTCACCGGTCTCGGTGTCGGAGGTCCACTCCCGCAGCCGGGTGACCTCGCGGCCGGTCCGGGACAGCTCGAAGGCATCGAAGAGCTCGGTATCGGGTTCCTCGACGGCGCCCGCGTGGATCTTGTGCAGGCACAGGTAATTCGAGCGGCCCTTGAGGATCGCGAAGGTCGGCTTGCGCCCGAGCGGGCCGGCCAGGGCATCGGCGAGCCGTGGCAGATCCCGCTCGACGAGTTGGCGCTGCAGGGCGATCGTCGCCGTCGACACCACCACCGTGTCGCCGGAGGCCACGGCATGCCGGATCGCGGGCACCAGGTAGGCCAGTGACTTACCGGTGCCGGTGCCCGCCTGGACGGCGAGATGCTCGCCGACGTCGATGGCGTGATCGACGGCGTTGGCCATGCGCAGCTGGCCGTCGCGACGACGGCCGGACAATGCGGTGACCGCCGCGTCGAGCAACTCGGTCACCGAGGGAAGATCGGTCATGGATGCGGCTCAGGACTCCTCGGATGCGCCACTGTACAGCAGATCGCCGTCGAGAGTTATTCCCGCCGAACGCATCTCGTCGAGCGCGGCCTTGGCTGTCGATGTGTCGACGGCGGCGGTGAAGTTGAGCAGCACGCGGGTACGCAGACCGGCGCGCGCGGCGTCGAGGGCAGTGGCACGCACGCAGTGGTCGGTGGCGATCCCGACGACGTCCACCGAGTTCACCCCGGCCACGCGCAGCCACCGTTCGAGGGATACCCCGTCGTCGTCGGCGCCCTCGAATCCCGAATAGGCGGCGCTGTACTCGCCTTTGGAGAAGACATCGGCGACCGTCGAGGTGTCCAGCGCGGGCGAGAACGCCACACCATCGGTGCCGACCCGACAGTGCGGCGGCCACGAGTCGACGTAGTCGGGGTCGTCGGCGAAGTGCGCACCCGGATCGATGTGATAATCGCGTGTGGCCACCACGGTCCGGTAGTCGCCCAGGATGCTGTTGATCGCACCCGCCACGGCGTTACCCCCGCGGACGCCCAGCGCACCGCCCTCGCAGAAGTCGTTCTGGACGTCGACGATGACCAGGGCGTCGGCCGGGCCGGACCATTCGCCGGACTGCGGGCTGCTCATGATTCTCCTCGGGGCGGTGGACAGGCGGCTGGTGACGGGCGACGGGAAGGCGGTGGCCCGGAATGCTCAACCCAGAACGTAGCGCGTCGGCACCGCCGGATCACCGTGCGACAGGCCGAGTCCCTCCCACGGCAGGCTCACGAGGCCGCGGCCGAGGTGGTCGCGCGCGTCGGACAGGTTTGGCAGATCGTCGACGGGCTCGCCGGAACGGACGAGCGGGATCTGCAGGTCGCGGGTGACGAGCCCGTGGGTGTCCGGCAGCGGATCGCCCGTGCGGTGGATGATCTCCTCGACGATGGTGCCGCTGGGTCGGGCCGCGCGGACGGCGGTCTTGGCACCACCCCGCGATTCCTTGTGGCTGGCGCGTTTGGCGACGGGGGTGCCGTCGACCTCGACGAGCTTGTAGACCATGCCGGCGGTGGGTGCACCGCTGCCGGTGACCAAGGAGGTGCCCACCCCGTAGGTGTCGACGGGTTCGGCGCGCAGCGAGGCGATGGCGTACTCGTCGAGATCGCCGGACACGACGATCTTGGTGCCGGTGGCGCCGAGGGAGTCGAGCTGATCGCGGACCTGTCGGGCGAGCACGCCGAGGTCGCCGGAGTCGATGCGCACCGCCCCGAGTTCGGGTCCGGCGACCTCGATGGCGTTGCGGACCCCGGCGGTGATGTCGTAGGTGTCGACGAGCAGCGTGGTGCCGACACCGAGCGCCTCGATCTGCGCGGCGAAGGCCGCCTTCTCGTCGGGGCCGTCGGGCCCGGCGAAGCCGAGGGTGAACGCGTGCGCGGCGGTGCCGGCACTCGGCACCCCGTAGGTGCGGGCCGCCTCCAGGTTGGAGGTGGCCGCGACGCCCGCGATGTAGGCCGCCCGCGACGAGGAGACCGCTGCCCGCTCGTGGGTGCGGCGCGACCCCATCTCGATGATCGGCCGGTTGCCGGCAGCGCTGACCATCCGCGCCGCCGCCGACGCGATCGCACTGTCGTGGTTGAGGATCGACAGGATCAGGGTCTCGAGCAGTACCCCCTCGGCGAAACTCGCGCGCACGGTCAGGATCGGGGATCCGGGAAAGTACAGCTCACCCTCGCGGTAGCCGTCGATGTCACCGGAGAACCGGTAGTCACGCAGCCAGGCGATCGTCTCGGCATCGCAGAAGCGTTCGAGGACCGCGATCTCCTCGTCGCCGAATCGGAAGCGTGCCAGCTCGTCGATGACCCGTCCGGTACCGGCGACCACGCCGTAGCGCCTGCCGTCGGGCAGGCGCCGCGCGAACACCTCGAAGACGCACCGGCGGTGCGCGATCGGGTGGCGCAGCGCTGCGCGGACCATGGTGACCTCGTAGTGATCGGTCAGCAGGGCGGTGTTGTCCACGTTGTTGATCCCTTACCCTTGGACGTATGGCGCCTGACGGAATGCGTGCGCATGAGGCTACTCCCGGTGGTGCGGCCGTCGCCGAACCCACCGTCGCCGAGGGCGCATCGGACCTCGACCGCCCGTGGATGACGGTCGTGTGGGACGACCCGGTCAACCTGATGCGGTATGTCACCTTCGTCTTCCAGAAGATCTTCGGCTACTCCGAGGCCCGGGCGAACGAGCTGATGATGCAGGTGCACACCGAGGGGCGCGCGGTGGTGTCCAGCGGCGGCCGCGACAAGGTGGAGTCCGACGTCCGAAAGCTGCATGCCGCGGGATTGTGGGCGACGATGCAGCGGGATTGCTGAGCGCGCGTGCGCACCTGGAAAAGGCAGGGTCGGGGTTCGCGGATGCGGATCTGCTCCAACCTCGAACGCCATGAGGTCGAGCTGCTCGCGTCGATGGTGACCTCGATGACCGACCTCCTCACCGAACGGGAATCGAGCGCGCCCACCGACGAACTCGCTGCGATGACCGGCATCCGCACGGGCCACTCGTCGCCGCCGACCGATCTCACCCTTGGCCGGTTGCTGCCCGATTTCCATCGTCCCGACCAGGAGCGTGACCTGGAAGCGGAGATGATCAATGGCGACCTCAACGCCGCGATGCGCAGCCTGAACGAGCCGAAGATCATCGACGCCAAACTCGGGGCCGCCCGGACCTTGCTGGATTCGTTGCCCGCCGGCGGTGGCGACATCGCCCTGACCGAGGCACAGGCTCTCGACTGGCTGACCGCGCTCAACGACGTCCGGCTGGCTCTCGGCGCGATGCTCGGTATCTCCGAGGACACCCCCGACCAGCTGCCCGAGGGTCATCCGCATGCCGCCCATCTCGACGTCTACCACTGGCTGACGGTGATGCAGGAACTGCTCGTCGAGGCCTTGATGTGACGGGGGAGTCGGACACGCGAATGTCGCAGGCGGGCAACCGCATCACCGATATCGACGGGATCACCGTCGGCCATCACCACCGCATCGATGCCGAGGTGACCGTCGGCGGTGGCGGCCCCGACGACCCGCCGGGGACCGGCTGGTGCAGCGGCACCACGGTGATCCGGATCGACGGGCCGCGCCCGTGCGCGGCCGTCGACGTACGCGGTGGTGGTCCGGGTACCCGCGAAACCGATCTGCTCGATCCGGCGAACACCGTCACCACCGCCCATGCCGTGGTCCTGACCGGTGGCAGCGCCTACGGGCTGGCCGCCGCGGACGGCGTGATGAGCGAACTCGAGCGCCACGGTGTGGGCCTGCCGATGGACGGGCACGGGCACGTGGTCCCGATCGTTCCCGCCGCGGTGATCTTCGACCTCCCGGTCGGGGCCTGGGAGAACCGTCCGGACGCGGGGTTCGGTACCGCGGCGGTGCGCTCGGCGGGTCGCGAGTTTGCGGTGGGCAGCGTCGGTGCCGGTGCGGGTGCGCGGGCCGGTGCCCTCAAGGGCGGTGTCGGCACGACGAGTAGACGGATCGAGGAGGGCCCGGCCGCCGGGATCCTGGTGGGCGCGCTCATCGTCGCCAACCCGGTCGGTGCGGTGATCGACCCGGATACCGGATTGCCTTGGGGGGTCGGCCAATCCGAGCTGGCTCGACTGGGTCTGCAGCAGCCGGCGCCGGCCGAGGTGGCCGCGCTGGCAGACGTCGTCGCCAAGCCGACCGTCCTCAACACCACGATCGGCGTCGTCGCGACCGACGCGGCGTTCGCCCCGGCGTCGTTGCGGCGGGTGGCGATGTCGGCGCACGACGGGCTCGCCCTGGCGATCCGTCCGGTGCACTCGCCGCTCGACGGCGACACCATCTTCGCCGTGGCCACCGGGGCGCACCCGGTGGCGCCGACCCCGGCGATCCCGCCCGGCATGAACCCCGACACCGCGGTGCTGGCGCAGGTGTGTGCGGTCGCCACCGAGGTCACCCGGGATGCGGTCATCGCGGCGATCGTCGCCGCCGAACCGGTTGCAGGCATCCCCGCCTACCGACGCGTGATGGCGTCAGCATTGCGCTGACGCCATCACGGTCTCCGGTGGCCCGCCGGTGAGAGCGGGGCGGTGGTTATTGGTGGTCCGAGGTGCAGACCCAGGTGTAGATCTCGCCGCCGCCTGCGGCGTAGAGCGCGTTCGACTGGGCACTGTAGAGGCTGGGGCCGCGGCCGTAGCCCCAATACGACGGTGACGAGGCGACCGCGCCGCAACCGTTGCCGAACTGGACCACGACCTTGCAGCCGTAGCCGCAGGAGTCGAGTGCCGCGTCGGCGGCCTCGGCGGAGGAGTCGTAGTCCCACGCTCGTCCGGCGTCTCCGGTCGAGGTGTTCAGCGCGATCGCGCCGTAGTAGTTGCCGTAGGCGTGGGCGGCGGGGGCGGTGTCGAGGGCGGCGGGAGCAACGAGCGCTGCACCCACCGCGCCCACGGCGACGGCCGAGGCAACCAGACGCTTGCGAATACTCATGAGCTGTCTCCTTGCGTGAGCGGGTGATCAGGCCGGCGCGCGCGAGGCGTCGGACGGGTTGGGGGTTCCGGAGGGGGACGGGGTGGCGATCGTCGCCGGTTTGGTGACCTCGACGGTGTTGTTCCAGTTCGACAGGTTCATCGTCATCGTGGAGTTGGTCGCCGGTATGAGGACCACTCGGGCGAGCTGGTTGTCGGGAGTGATCCAGACGTTCACCGGGACCTGGGCGTCCTGGTTCTTGGTGATGTTGGTCCCGGTCAGCGCGGCGAGTTGCTTGGCGGCGACGGTCCCGGTGACGCGGGTGGCCTTGACGCCGCCGATGACCTCGGTGCCGGAGGTCTTGGGGTCCTGCATGTTCCGCAGCAGATTCGCCAGGCCCTTCTCGGGGTTGAGAACGACCGAGACGTCGTAGACGGAGCGGCCGTCGCCGTAGTCGACGTAGCCCTTGTTGCCGATGTCGGCGTAGAGGTGCTGATCGACGTAGACGAACGGTGCGGCGCTGTCGGTGGTGCCCAGCATCACCGTCGCGGTGCCCTTGGCCGCGGTCTTGGGCTTGGTCACCAGATCGGCGTCGACCTTCTTGACGGTCACGTTGGGAACCTTGCCGTCGACGGTGAGGCCCAGATGGGCGCCGGTGAGGGCGGCGGTCTTGTCGGCGGCGGCGTTGATGAGGGCGGCCGGATCGTTCATCGACGACGAGGCGGTGGTGTTATTGCCACCCGAGCCGCTGTCGGAATCCGACGAGCAGCCGGTGAGTGTGATGGCAGCGGCGATACCCGTGGCGATGGCGGCCGTGGCAACACGGTGGGCACGGTGCATGTGGTGAGCTCCTGATTCTCTGAGGTTCCCCCGGGGGCCGATGTCGGTTGTCGAAGTCGGCACCGCAGATCGTGAACTGTGGCGAAACGCTACAGCGCCGGACGACGGTGTGAAAACAGCTGTAGTTCGCACGGATGACGGGTGTGTGGCGCGGGCGCGAGCCGCCCGGGCGCAGCTCTGACCTGCGAGAGCATGCGATCGGACAGGCGACCGGAATAGCGTCGCCGAGCCGGACGTTGCGTAGCCACGATGTGCGGAGTGCACCCGTGACGGTGAGAGCGAGGAGTGGCAGTGCTGCGGATCAGCCGCGAGCTGGTGGACCAGATGATCGCGCATGCACGTGCCGATCATCCTGACGAGGCGTGCGGGGTGATCGCCGGTCCCGAGGGCTCCGACGAGCCACAGCGGTTCATCCCGATGGTCAACGCCGAACGGTCACCGACCTTCTACCGATTCGACTCGCTCGAACAACTCAAGGTGTGGCGGGAGATGGACCGCCGGGACGAGGAGCCGGTGGTGATCTACCACTCGCACACCGCAACCGAGCCCTACCCCAGCCGTACCGACGTGTCGTACGCGAGTGAGCCGGGCGCCCACTACGTCCTGGTGTCCACCCGCGAGCCAGACACCGACGAGGTCCGCAGTTACCGGATCCTCGACGGGGTGGTCACCGAAGAAGAGATCGAGATCAGGAGCTGAGCAACCATGGCGGTAACCGTGTCCATCCCGACGATCCTGCGTACCCACACCGGTGGTGAAAAGCGGGTCGACGCAACGGGATCGACGTTGAGTGAACTCATCGACAACCTGGAGTCGGCGAACCCGGGGCTACGCGAACGGCTGGTCGCCGACGGCAAGTTGCATCGTTTCGTCAACATCTACGTCAACGACGAGGATGTGCGCTTCTCCGGTGGTCTGGACACCATCATCGATGACGGGGACGAGGTCACCATCCTCCCCGCGGTGGCCGGCGGTAGCGCCACGTCGTGACCCGCTACGACTCGCTGATCGCCTCGGTCGGCAACACTCCGCTGATCGGTCTGCAGCGGCTCTCGCCGCGCTGGGACGACGATCCGACGCAGGGTCCGCACGTGCGGCTGTGGGCCAAACTCGAGGACCGTAACCCGACCGGCTCCATCAAGGACCGTCCCGCATTGGCGATGATCGAGGCGGCCGAACGCGACGGCACCCTGAGGCCCGGGGCGACGATCCTGGAACCCACGAGCGGCAACACCGGGATCTCGTTGGCGATGGCCGCCAAGCTCAAGGGCTACCACCTGATCTGTGTGATGCCGGAGAACACCTCCGAGGAACGCCGATCGCTACTGAAAATGTATGGCGCCGAAGTCATCTCGTCGCCGGCCGCCGGAGGTTCGAACACCGCGGTGCGGGTGGCCAAGGAACTTGCCGCCGAGCACGACGACTGGGTGATGCTCTACCAGTACGGCAACGAGGCCAACTGGCGCGCGCACTATGCGGGCACCGGTCCCGAGCTCTACGCCGACCTCCCCGAGATCACGCACTTCGTCGCCGGACTCGGCACCACCGGCACCCTGATGGGGGTCGGGCGCTATCTGCGTGAGCGCGACCCCGACATCGAGATCGTCGCCGCCGAGCCGCGGTACGGCGACGAGGTGTACGGGCTGCGCAACATCGACGAGGGCTTCGTGCCCGAGCTCTACGACGACTCGGTGCTGACCCGCCGATTCTCGGTGACCGGAATCGACGCCGTCGCCCGGGTGCGCGAACTCATCGACACCGAGGGCATCTTCGCCGGGATTTCCACCGGTGCGATCCTGCAGGCTGCGCGAGGGATCGGACGCAAGGCGCTCAAGGCGGGTCGGCGCGCCGACATCGGTTTCGTCGTGCCCGACGCGGGATGGAAGTATCTGTCGACCGGGGCCTACGACGGTAGCCTGGAAGAAGCAGAGCAGGCCCTGGAGGGACAGCTCTGGGCCTGAGGGCCCGATCCGCCCCGACTGCACCTGACCGACCCCGCATCTGACCGACCGAACCCGACCGACAAGGCACCGGCACCGGCGCCGAGGAGAACACCATCAACGCGACCCAGACACCGGGAGCGCCGCCGACGCGGCGCCCGTTGTGGCAGCGCTCGGCGCTGGTCATGGTGTTCATCGTCATCGGCCTGATCATCGTCGAGGCCATCGATGTCGCGACCCATTACGACCTCGATTCGGCCGGCATCGAGCCGCGTCGTATCGACGGACTCGACGGCATCGTGTGGTCGCCCTTCCTGCACGCCAACTGGGACCATTTGTGGACCAACCTCGCGGTCGGGGTGGTCCTCGGATTCCTGTTGCTGCTCGCCCGGCGATTCCTGTTCGTCACAGCGGTCGTCTGGATCACCTCCGGACTGGGCGTGTGGCTGTTCGCGCCGAGCGGATCGGTGACCGTCGGGGCCTCCGGGGTGATCTTTGGCTGGCTCGCCTATCTGCTGGTTCGTGGATTGTTCAATCGCAACCTCTGGCAGATCCTCGGTGGCCTGGTCTTGCTGCTCGTCTACGGGTCGGTGCTGTGGGGCGTGCTGCCGACCGACCCGACCGTCTCGTGGCAGGGACATCTGTTCGGGGCCATCGGCGGCGTTCTTGCCGCCTGGTTCCTCGCCGACCGCGACCGGCGTCGTCGATCTCCGGGTAACGCGGCCGCAGGTGGTCCGCCGATGCCGGGGGTGTCGCAATAGTCGCCCCCGGACCCGACGCCCCGATCGGCATCTTCGATTCCGGCGTCGGCGGGCTCACCGTGGCCCGCGCGATCATCGACCTGCTCCCCGACGAGGACATCGTCTACATCGGCGACACCGCCAACGGCCCCTACGGGCCGCTGACCATCCCGCAGATCCGCAAGCACGCGTTGGCCATCGGCGACGAGCTCGCCGAGCGCGGGGTGAAGGCCATCGTCATCGCGTGCAACACCGCGTCGGCGGCATGTCTGCGCGACGCCCGCGAGCGGTACGCGCCGATCCCGGTGATCGAGGTGGTCCTGCCGGCTGTGCGGCGTGCGGTGGTGGCCACCAAGACCGGTCGTATCGGGGTCATCGGGACCGAGGCCACCATCGCCTCGCAGGCCTATCAGGACTCCTTCGCCGCCGCCCGGGACGCGGAGATCACCGCGGTCGCCTGCCCTCGGTTCGTCGACTTCGTCGAGCGCGGCATCACCAGCGGACGCCAGATCCTCGGCTTGGCGCAGGGCTACCTCGAGCCGCTGCAGGACGCGGGCGTCGACACCGTGGTGCTCGGCTGCACCCACTACCCGCTGCTCTCGGGCGTCATCGCCCTCGCCATGGGCGACGAGGTCACACTCGTCTCCAGCGCCGAGGAAACCGCCAAGGACCTCTTTGCCGTATTGACCCGCTCCGACATGTTGCACCCGCACACCGATCGCGCCGCCGAACGAGTGTTTCAGGCCACGGGAAATCCGGAATCGTTCGCGCGCTTGTCAACTCGGTTCCTCGGCCCGACGGTCGGCTCGGTGGCCCGCATCTGAGGTGACCGGCGGGAGTCGTTCACACACCGACTTGTGATCGGATACCCGGCCACCATGACGCCCACGCATGGCAAGGTAGGGCTATGCGTGTCACGGTGCTCGGTTGCTCGGGAAGTGTGGGTGGACCGGGTGCAGCCTGTTCGGGCTACCTGTTCTCGGTGCCCGGCGAGCAACCCGTGCTGATGGACTGCGGACCCGGCGTCTTCGGCGAGCTGATGCGGGTGTCCGATCCCGACAACATCGCGGTCGTGCTCTCCCACATGCACGCCGACCACTGCCTCGATCTGCCGGCGATGATGGTCTGGCGCCGCTATGCCCCGCCCGGACCGGCACCGGAGAAGGCCCCGCTCTACGGCCCGTCGGGGGTGGCGATGCGAATCGGCGCGGCGTCCTCGGAATTCCCCGGCGAGATCGACGACATCAGCGACACCTTCGACGTGCACGAGTGGGCCGACGGGATGGAGATCACGCTGGGCGGGATGAACATCCACGCGATCAAGCTCGATCACCCGCCGGAGACCTACGGGCTGCGCGTCACCGGTCCGGAGGGTCACGTGATCGCTTTCAGCGGAGATACCGGGCCGTGTGACGAACTCATCGATCTCGCCGCCGACGCCGACCTGTTCCTGTGTGAGGCGTCGTGGACCCATGATCCCGGCAACCGCCCCGAGCATCTTCACCTGTCGGGTATCGAGGCCGGTGAGGCCGCTGCGAAGGCCAACGCGAAGGCCTTGGCCATCACCCATGTCGCGCCGTGGTGTGACGCGTCGGTGATCATGGCCGAGGCACGCAGCACATTCTCCGGTCCGGTCGAACTCGTCCGGCAAGGACAGATCTTCCACTTCTGACGCCCCGGCGGCGTCACCGCGCTCGGTGTCTACAGTTGATCGGGTGACGACACGCGCTGACGGCAGGGCCGACGACGAACTCCGACCGATCACCTTCACCCGCGGATTCACCTCCCATCCGGCCGGATCCGTACTGGTGGAATTCGGACAGACCCGGGTGCTGTGCACCGCCAGCGTGACCGAGGGTGTACCGCCGTGGCGTCGGGGATCGGGCCTGGGGTGGCTGACCGCCGAATATGCGATGCTGCCCGCCGCCACCCATGAGCGGTCTCGCCGCGAATCGGTCGCCGGCAAGGTCGGAGGCCGCACCCACGAGATCAGCCGACTCATCGGACGCTCGCTGCGTGCCTGCATCGACCTCGCCGCGCTGGGGGAGAACACCATCGCGCTGGACTGCGACGTGTTGCAGGCCGACGGCGGCACCCGGACCGCCGCGATCACCGGTGCGTACGTCGCGCTCGCCGACGCGGTGACCTGGCTGGGTGCCGCGGGCAAACTCTCCGACCCGCAGCCGTTGTCGTGCATGATCGCCGCGGTCAGCGTGGGCGTGGTCGACGGCCGGGTCCGGCTGGATCTGCCCTACGAGGAGGATTCGCGGGCCGAGGTCGACATGAACGTCGTGACCACCGACGCCGGCACCCTGGTGGAGGTGCAGGGCACCGGTGAGGGCGCGACCTTCCCGCGCGCCACCCTGGAGAAGCTGCTCGATCTCGCCGAGATCGGCACCGCCAAGCTCTTCGAGGCGCAACGCGCGGTGCTCGACGAGCCGTACCCGGGCGAGTTGCCGACCGCATGAACGCTCCTGATTCGACACCCCGCCGCGTTCTGTTGGCCAGCCGCAACGCCAAGAAGCTGGCGGAGCTGCGACGCGTCGTCGACGCCGCGGGCATCGTGGGACTCGACGTCGTGGGACTCGACGCGGTCCCGGAGTACCCCGAGGAACCGGAGACCGGTGCAACCTTCGAGGAGAACGCGCTCATCAAGGCGCGCTCGGGAGCGCGTGCGACCGGACTGCCTTGTCTGGCCGACGATTCCGGGTTGTCGGTGGACGCCCTCAACGGTATGCCGGGAGTGCTCTCGGCTCGCTGGAGCGGACGCCACGGCGACGACGCGGCGAACAACGAGCTGTTGTTGAGTCAGATCGCCGACGTTCCCGACGAACGTCGCGGGGCTGCATTCGTCTCGGCCTGTGCACTCGTGGTGCCCGACGGTACCGAGACGGTCGTGCGCGGCGAGTGGCGCGGGACAATCCTGCGAGAAGGTCTCGGCGCCAACGGTTTCGGCTACGATCCGTTGTTCGTCCCGGACGACGCCGCGGCGGCCGGGCGCACCTCGGCGGAACTGTCGGCGCAGGAGAAGGATTCGCTGAGTCACCGCGGGAAGGCGTTGGCGCAGTTGGTGCCTACGCTGGCGGCGCTCGCCGCCTCCGACTGAGTCCGCCGTGGTTTACGTCGAGGCGTCGGAACGGAGCCGTCGGTCGGTCGCCGCGGCCCGGGCGGTGATGGCGCGAGAGGGCGTGGCCGCCACGACACTTCGCGCCGTCGCGGCCGAGGCCGGTGTACCTCTCGGAACCCTGCAATATGTCTTCCCCACCAAGGAAAAGCTGGTCAAGGCCGTCATCGAGGATGTGGTGGAGGAGATCGCCGCGTTGCTCGCCGAGTCCCTGCCGGTGAAGGGCGGGCTCGCGAGGGCGATCCGCGACGGCGTCGCACTGTTCTGGTCGACTCTCGTGACACCCGATGTGCGACTGCAGATCGTGCAGGGTGAGCTACTCAACCACAGCCTCCGCAAGCCGGGGTGGGAGCACCTCGCCGCGTGGCAGTACGAACGCTATTGCAGCGTGCTCGTGCAGTGGTGTGAGCGGGCGGCGCAGGGGGCCGGCGAGACCACCGCGGTGCCGATCGAGCGGCTGGCGCGCACTCTGCTCGCCGGAATCGACGGCATGACCCTGCAATACGTCTGCGACCCCGACGACGAGCGCGCCGAGGGCGATCTGGCGTTCTTCGTCGAGACGGTGATCACCGCAGCCGGCATCCGACCCGCACGCTGAGAAGCGCCATTGCCTTTCGAGCCCGTCCGGCCCTAAAGTCAGTCATACGACTGACTGAGGAGTTCGATGGGCAACGATGTCGATGTAGTGGTGGTGGGCGCGGGGCTGTCGGGGCTGATCGCTGCCCGCGCACTTCGGCGATCAGGGGCCGCCGTCCTGGTACTCGAGGCCGGCGACAGATGCGGTGGCCGGGCGTATTCGGTGACGTCGAGTCTCGGCTCGCCACTGGACCTCGGTGGTCAATGGGTGGGGCACGATCACCACCGGCTGATGGCTCTGGCCGACGAACTCGGTGCAACCCGATTCACGATGCACACGCCGACGATGCCCAGCTTCGCCGACGGCTCCCGACGTGTGCGGGTGACCTCGCCGTCGATGCTCGCCGCCGTCTTCGGTCTCGCCGCAGTGAGTGCGGGCCGACGCGTGCGACGTCGGCAGACGTGGGCGACGACGAGCGTGCAGAGCTGGCTCGACCGCCTACCCGGGCGCGCCCGACGACTGCTCGAGGTCGTCGCCGCGATCTCGTGGACCGCCGACCCGCAACGGTTCTCGGTGCGGACCATGATGAGCCTCATCGATGTACAGGGTGGTCTGGTGACCATGCTGTCGACGAAAGGTGGTGCCCAGGACGGGCTGGTCGTCGAAGGGATCGGATATCTCGTCGACCGACTCGTCGACGATCTCGGCTCGGCGGTACGCACGAACTGCGTCGTCACCGGGATCGAGCGGTCCGATGACCGCGTCGTCGTTCGCACCGCCTCGGGTGACATCGGCGCCCGCGAGGTCATCGTGGCCGTACCGCCGCCGGTCGCGGCGCGGATCACCCACCACCCGCCACTGCCGGCCGGGCGGATCTCGATGGAGCACGGCACATTCATGGGCTCGGTGTACAAGGCGATTGCGGTGTACCCGACCCCGTTCTGGCGGGAGTCGGGCGAGGCCGAGATGATCCTCATCGACCGCCCCGGTGTCGCCGTCTTCGACACCTCGCCCCCGGGCGGCCCAGGCCATCTGTGCCTACTCGTCGGCGGTGCCGAGGCGCATGACCTCGATGATCTCGATCCGGTGGAACGACGGCGACTTCTGTTGGGCAGGATCGCCGGTCATCTCGGGGATGCCATCCGCGAGCCGGTCGACTGGCACGAGAAGGCGTGGCACCTCGACGATCACGTCGGCGGCGGCTACATTGCCGTGCCGCAACTCGGCGCCGGTCACGATGAGCTGCCGATGTCGTCGCAGGCAATCGGGCGCGTCCACTGGGCCGGAGCGGAGACCGCGAGTGAGCACCCCGGGTACCTCGACGGCGCAATCGGTGCCGGTGAACGAGCTGCCGAGGAAGTGACGCGGGCGCTGCGAACGCGGGCCTGAGCGGCTCGCGGGATGGATGCCGACGGGGCGCGACCGCCGGCGCGTCAGGGCCTACAGCGACTTACCGCCGAGGCCGTACTCCCGCTTCACCTCACGGGTGCGGATGTGCTCGAAGTAGAACGACAGGAACGGGATCGTGCCGGCGATCGCCGTCAGCACGATCTTGCCCAGCGGCCAGCGCACCTTGATGGCCAGATCCACGGTCATGATCAGGTACACGAAGTACACCCAGCCGTGCACGATCGGGACGAAGTCCAACGAGTCGACGCCGAAGCCGTACTTGACGATCAGCTCGACCACCAGCAGCAGCAGCCACAAGCCGGTGACCCACGCGAGGATGCGATATCGCAGGAGTGCTCCCTTGACCTTCTCGACGGGAGTGGCGGTGGGTTGGGCGGTCTGGGTCACTTGCGGCGGTCCTCACTGACAGATGAATCGGGTGTGGCGGTGGCCAGGTGTCCGTCGCCGTGTGCACGATCGGCGGCGCTGAGCTCGGCCAGGTACCTGTTGTACTCGCGGAGTCCGGCGTCGTCATCCGCGACGGTCGATTCGCGCAGCGACGAGGCGCTCGGGGTGCTCGCGCGCTCGGGGAGTAGATCCTCGGGGATTTCCGTCATCCCCTTGGCCGCGGTCGCCCTCTGCAGTTCCTCGGGGTCGCTCTCCAGGACGACGAACCGTCGGTAGGCCCAAAGGAACGCGAAACCGAAAGCAGGCCACTGCAACGCGTAACCCAGGTTCTGGCCGGTCCCGCCGGCCTCATAGGTGTCCCACTGCCACCACGCCAGGCCGAGACAGACAATCGCGGCAACCACCACCAGCACCAGGAGTGCGGGGCGGTGCCGTCGACGGCCGGGCTGCGCGGACATACCTACGACGGTACCTGGCCTGCGCCGATGAGCTGCCGGGCGGTCCGGGTGATCTCTGTCTACATCGCCTTCCGTGCGGGTCACTGCCCGGTCAACAGGAGGACCTTCCCGACGGAGTCCGCCGATTCGAGCAGCGCCTGCCCACGCTCGGCATCGGCGAGCGGAATCCGTGCGGAGATCACCGGCGCGACGAGGCCTTGTTCGACGAGCGGCCATTCGTCGGCCGCCACCGCCGCCACGATCTCGGCCTTCGATCCCGGACCGGTCAGGGGACGGTTGCGGACGTTGAGTCCGATGATCCGGGCCCGCTTGCCGATCAGTGCGGCGACGTTGACCTCGCCGGTGAAGCCGCCCTGCATCCCGATGATCACCAGTCTTCCGCCCACGGCGAGGGCGTCGATGTTGCGCGACAGGTAGCTGCCGCCCATGATGTCGAGGATCACATCGGCGCGGCCGGCCAGCTCGGCGGCGAAATCCTGTTCGCGGTAATTGATCACGAGGTCGGCACCGAGCGCTCGGCAGCGCTGGGCCTTGTACTCGGAGCCGACGGTCACCGCGACGCGAGCTCCGAGCGCCTTGGCCACCTGGATCGCGTGGGTGCCAATGCCGCTGCCCCCGCCGTGCACGAGCAACAGCTCGCCCGCGCGGAGCCCGGCGTCGGCGACAACCGTGGACCAGACCGTGCTCGCCACCTCGGGCAGCGCCCCGGCGTCGATGAGCGACACCGCCGATGGCACGGAAAGCACCTGGGTCCCCGGGGCGACGGCGTAGTCGGC
This sequence comes from Gordonia sp. i37, assembly GCF_002043085.1. NCBI lineage: Bacteria > Bacillati > Actinomycetota > Actinomycetes > Mycobacteriales > Gordoniaceae > Gordonia > Gordonia sp. i37. The sequence goes on from NZ_MVPX01000151.1 coordinate 39,467, forward strand.
GTACCCGCCACCGGCGATGAGGGCGCACACCTGCTGCCCGAGCGCGGGGGAGTCGGGGCCGACGTCTCGACCGAGCGCGACGACGGTGCCGGAGATCTCCATGCCCATGACGTCGGTGATGCCGGGCGGTGGTGGATACAGCCCCTGGCGCTGCATCAGGTCGGCGCGGTTGATCCCGGCGGCGGCGACGCGGACGAGTACCTCGTCGGGTCCTGGTGTGGGAGTGGGGATGTCGGCGACGGTGAGGTTCTTTTCAGCGTTGACGACGATGGCTCGCATGGTGGACGGAACCGAGCTCGTCGGAGTGGGGCTCGTCGGAGTGCGGCTCATCGGGCCGACCCGACCGAGAAGGGGACCGGCATGTGCAGCGCGGCCTGCGCCGACGTCGTGGCGTCGAAGCGGATGGTCCGCACTGGCTTGAGGGAACGCAGAGCGTCGGCCATCCGGCCCTCGCCGACGGTCAACTCGAAACCCCGTGGAAACAATGATGTCCCGGTCGTCAGGAGGTTGGTCTGATTGAGCGTGGAGTGCCACGCTCCGTCGCGCCGGGTGTAGGAGGTGAGGGTCGAGACCCGCGCACCACTGGTGAAGTTCTTTTGCGCGGGAGTCGATGCCGTGAACCGGAGGTCGGTGCCTCCGGCGTCGTTGGCGATGCGTGCCGAGGTACGCGTCGAGTCGATGCTGACCTGAAGGTCGGTGACCCACTTGGGAAATCCGTATCCGTCGTGGCCACGCACCTGCGCGATCTCGGTGTTGACCGGTAGCGAGAGCACATACGAGTGCAGGTGATCGTTGGCGAGGGCCGACGCGAGGTCGGCAATGCCACGCCCACCGTGGCGGGCCGGACGCACCGCGACCCCGACAGCCGCCTCGGTGTAGAAATCGATGTCGCACACGTCATATCGGAAGAACATCACCGACACCAGTCCGAGGCCGGGTGCGATCTCCAGGGGGGCGAGCTCGCTGGGGATGCGAGCGCGGATCGCGCGACTCGGGGCGAGCATCGTGAGCCGAGCCGAGGCCATCGCGTAGTAGAAGTTCGGCGTGCGAGTGGTGCCGATCGGTGACTGCACCTGCGTTTTCGGGAGAGTCCGGAAGAAGTCGACGCCGGGCACGCCGGGCATGGCCGCCACCTCGTCGAGTGGCGCGTCCATCCGGTAGCGGTCGAACATGCCGTCTCGCGGAACCGTGACCAGGCGTCCGCCCAGGTCGACGTCGACGGTGTCATCAGTGGTGCTGGGGGTGCTCATGGGGTTGCTCCTCGCGCATAATGTATGCATTGCTCACATGAGGGTATGCCTGCGAAGTGAACGATGTCAACATTGACTGCGTCGGCCCGGATGGGGTGAGGTCAGTGACGCAAGGACGCCAGCACGACGGAGCGGATGGTCGAGTCGATCGTGTCCGGGGTCGACGAATCGAGCTTGCCGTCGAGGAAGAGGAATGCGAGGCCGTGCACCAGCGCCCACGCGCCGGTGGCCGTGGCATCCGGTGTGTCCGAGGGGATTGCGCGCTTCACGACGTCGCGGAGATAGGCGTGGATGGCCTCGACCGCCTCGACCCGCTCGGTGCTGTCGGTGTCGCAGACGCCGCCGAACATGATCCGGAACAGGCCGGGTCGGTCGATGGCGAAATGCACGTAGGCCACCGCGATATCGGCGAGATCTTGAGTCGAACTCGGATTCCGTTGCGCTGCTTGCAGAGTGGTGGCCAGTTCGCGATAGCCCACCGCAGCCACCGCGGACAACAGCGCGTTGCGGTCGGCGAAGTGGCGATAAGGGGCGCCGGTGGAGACCCCGGCCCGGCGCGCCACGGCTCGCAGCGACAGATCGGCGTCTGCGCCCTCGGCGTCGACGAGTTCGATCGCGGCACGGACCAGCGTGGCGGGCAGATCGCCGTGATGGTAAGCCGAACGAGGGGGCATGAAGCGAAGTGTATCCAGATCGATTCGCGAAGCGCCTCGCCGCCCGCGGGTGCGAGCGTCGGTTGACGTAGGGGAGCGCGAACGCCTAATGTATGCACCGTCTACATTGCGGCCGCAGAACGCGGACGCACGAAACCGAACCCACAGGAGCGTGTCTCATGGCGACTCGCATTCTCAACGTCGTCACCAACGTCGGGCATTACGACGACCCGTCCCACCCGACCGGCCTGTGGCTGTCGGAACTCACGCACGCGTGGCAGGTTTTCGACGACCGCGGCTTCGAGCAGACGATCGTCAGCCCGCGCGGCGGCCATGTCCCATTGGAGCCGCGATCACTGAAGTTCCCCAACTACGACAAGACCGCGAAGACCTGGCATGCCGATCCCGCGCGCATGCAACTGCTCGAGACCACCGCGTCACCCGACGAGATCGACTCCGCCAACTACGATGCCATCTACTTCACCGGCGGCCACGCGGTGATGTACGACTTTCCCGAAAGCGAAGGGCTACAGCGGATCACGCGTGAAATCTTCGAGCAGGGAGGGGTGGTCTCCTCGGTCTGCCACGGCTACTGCGGTCTGCTCAACACCACCCTGTCCGACGGCACCCTCCTCGTCGCCGGACGCAAGGTCACCGGCTTTGCCTGGCAGGAAGAGGTGCTCGCGCGAGTGAACAAGCTGGTGCCCTACAACGCCGAGGCGGAGATGAAGAAGCGCGGCGCCCTGTACGAGAAAGGCCGACTGCCGTTCGTCTCGTACGCGGTGGTCGACGGAAACCTCGTCACCGGCCAGAACCCCGGATCGGCCAAGGAGACGGCTCTCAAGGTTGCGGCGCTGCTCTGATCGCAGTCGATTCCGTCGATCGCCGACGTGGGCGGTAGTCTGGTTCGGCACGCGCGAGTGGCGGAATTGGCAGACGCGCTGGATTTAGGTTCCAGTGTCCTAGGACGTGGGGGTTCAAGTCCCCCCTCGCGCACCATATGTCATGAGTCGCGACATCGTTGACGCACGATGTCGCGACTCATTGCGTTTCAGCGTTTGCGTGGGTCAGAGGGCGCCGTACTTGTCGATGATCGGTTCAAGCAGTTCGGCCGCGCGCACCCCGGTGATCACCTCGTCGTTTTGGACCTTGGTGACCACCTTGGATTCGGCGTCCTCGTAGACGTGTTCGCCGATGAGCAGACCCTCCTCGGTGTAGGGCCACACGAATGCCAGCGTGCGACGCACGAGGTAGTAGGCATCGGCGTCGTACTGGGATTCCGGCGCAGTATCGCTACCGACCGCCGCGAAGACGTTGTCGCCGAGGAGCGCTCCGGGAACGAACTGATTGAACTGGGCTTCGCCGCTGAAGCCCCAATCGTTCACCGCCATTTTCTGCTTCCCCGTCCACATGACCAGCATGTCCATCTCCGCGAGCTGCTGATAGAACGTGCGTACCGCGTCCATGCCGTCGAGGATCACGCCCTGCCCGCCCTCGAACAGCCGATAGTGCGGGTGACGGACGGTCATCGAGGGCGCCAGTAGATCCTCGTAGCGGCCGGACACCTCGAGGAGTCCGTGGCGTCGGTAATTGATCAGGATCTTGCGGTGCAGCGGGTTGTCGAGGCTCTCGATGAGTTCATCGACGTCGTCCATCATGTGGACGAACTCTTCTTCGTACGGGGTCTGAGCCGTGATGTTGCTGCTTGCCTGAATTGCGGTCATTCGATTCTCCTCATTCTGATTCCGTGCGTCACGCGGCCGGCAACGCGCGCATTTCGAAACGCTTCGACGACGTGGCGTCGGCGTGTTGGGCGACGTGGCCCGCGAGCGGTTGTGCGGGCTGAACGGGCTGAGCACCCCGCCACAAACGCTGATCTGAGTGAAGCGCCCGGCGCAGCGCGAAGCCATGTCCAGTTCGACGAGTTTGTTCATCGATCGCTTAACGGTCCAGGTCACACCTCTGCTCCGGAAGTGAGGCGAGTCACAATTCGTTTAGACTGACTGATCGTGGACCTCAATTTGCGTCTGGTTCGGCGCCTCATCGCCGTCGTCGACGAAGGACATTTCGGACGGGCGGCCGATCGGAGCTTCATCAGCACACCCGCGCTGAGCCAGCAGATCCGAAAACTCGAACAGTCCCTCGGAGTCGATCTGGTCGATCGCACCTCCCACCCCGTGGTCCCGACAGAAGCGGGTCGCGCCTTTCTGACCGACGCCCGACTGGCCCTGAACGCCGCGGACCGAGCCGTCGCCTCGGCGGAGGCCTTTCGGCGGCGGGCCGCAAGCTCGGCACGTCTGGGATTCATGACCGCGAGCACCGGTATCCACCTGCGCGAGGTCCTCGACGAACTACAGCGGACGATGCCCTCGGCGACGGTGCAGTTGCTGGAGCTCCCTTGGCCCCGACAGATATCGGCGGG
>NZ_MVPX01000152.1:0-7146 GCF_002043085.1 Gordonia sp. i37
AGGAAGGGCGGGTTGCTGCGCTGCCCACCGGCCACCCGCTCGCGGCTCGAACGTCGATCGGCATAGGCGAACTCGACGATGAGCTGCATGTCGCCGACGATGAGGCGGATCCCGCATGGGTCCGCTGGTGGGCATGCGATCCCCGTCCCGGTGGGAAGCCCGTGCGGTACGGGCCATCGGTCCAGACGATGGACGAGCTGCTGGAGGTGGTTGCCGCCAGGCAAGCGATGGCGATCACCGGACAGTTCGTCGCCGATGCGTACCGCAATCCCGGGGTGGCCTTCGTACCGATCGAAGACATCGATCCATGTCCATTGTCGCTGTGCACGCGCGCCGATGATTTCTCGCCGCTCGTGAACGCACTTCGGCGCGCGGTTGCGTCGGTTCGTACCGGACGCAACGAAACTCGCTGACGTGGAAGGGCCGGTTCCTCGGCGGACCGGTCGGTGGGACCTCGGTCGTTACTCATCTGCTTAACGCCGAATGGGTAATGCGACATGGACATTCCGCGCTTCCGATCAGAAGGTGGTGATCGTCACACGACGCTGTGTGATTCACCCAAAGGAGTTCATTCGATGACGAACCATCTGTGTAGGGAGCGACGCGCATGACCACCACTCGCGTAGCCATTGTCACCGGCGCCGCCCGCGGCCTCGGAGCTGAGATCGCACTGCGCCTGTCCGCCGATTACGACGCGCTCGTTCTCGCCGACCTCTCGGCGGAACACCCTGAGCGGGAGTCAGATCCACGCTGGCAGGAGGTCGACGCCGATGTGGTGCCGATCGCCTGTGACGTTCGCGATGCGGCCGCGGTGTCGGCGATGTTCGATACGGCCGCAGAGGCCGGGACCCTGTGCGGCCTGGTGAACACCGCGGGCACCGGACTGTTCACACCGCTGGTCGAGATCGATCAACAACTGTGGGACAACACGTTTGCCGTCAATGCGCGCGGAACCTTCCTCACCTGCCAGGAGTTGGTGAAACGGGCCGACGGGCCCGCCGCGATCGTCAATATCGCCTCCATCGGCGCCCGGCTCGGCAATGAGATGCTCACGCACTACGGGGCGTCGAAGGCCGCTGTCATCGAACTCGGCCACAGTGTCGCGCGGTCGGGAGCGCTGCGCGAAATACGTTGCAACACGGTGCTCCCCGGCCTGATTCTCACCGATATGTGGCGACAGACCATTGCGTGGCTGCGCGGTCGCGACAGTTCTCTGGAGGGAGTATCTGACGACGACGTGTTCGCCGGTTTCGTTCAGCAGATGGTGCCCATGGGTCGGCCCCAATCTGCTGGTGACATCGCCGAGATGGTGGCCTTCCTGCTCAGCGACAAGGCACGCAACGTCACCGGGCAGTCGATCGCCGTCGACGGTGGGGCGGTCATGAGCTGATGGCTCATGATGTCCTGGGCTGGCGGAGCTCACCTACCAGGAACGAGGTGAGTCGGCAGTCTCACTGCCGTCGATGCCGCGACCGGCGAGACCGCTTCTGACCCAGTGACATTCCCTGGGCGCTGTGTCGGTCGGCGAGCGGTGAGGCGCCGACCGATACGGCGACTACGGGGGAGTGAACTTGCCGACGCTGAGCTGCGGTAACGTGATTCAACAAGAGTGCAGAACGCGCTCCGGCGGGAATGCATCGCTTTTCACGACGAGAAGAACTCGCGCCAAGGAGGATTCTGTTGGCTCTGAGGTATCCGCTTCCGCAGACGAATGATGCGTTGCTGGTGCGCACCTACTGCGATCCGGCGACCGATCAAGCGTGGGGGGCCCTTGTCTGGGAAGCGAGTGCTCCGGTGGACTTTGAGCACGAAGAGGGTCGATTTCGTGCGAACTTTCAGTACATCGATGACCGCGCATATGACGGTGTGACTGTCGACGACATTGTCGACTCGGCGCCGGAACCCCCGCCGTTCTTCGTCTTCGTTGCTGACGAGGCGACTCTCAGCTCGCCCGATCACGCCGTGCTTGTCGTTGATCTGCTGCACCAACCGGGTCGAACGGTGCGGGTGCGACCGCGTGACCTGTGGTCTGTCGAGAACAACCTCTCCTTGGGAAACATGGGTTTCGACGACTTCGCGAGGGCTGCCGTCGACGGTGTGTTCCCCGGTTTCGGGTGAGCACTGGATTCGACACCTGCCGACCGCCAGCCGATCGAGCACAATCGAGCCATGCGCGCCGATAACCCCTGGACCCTGCTCGGGTCTACGATCACCTACGAGAATCCGTGGATGCGTGTCCGTGAGGATCGGGTGATCACACCTCTGGGCACCGAGGGCATCTATGGCGTGGTGGAATCCAACGATTCGGTCATGATCGCGGCACTCGACGATGCCGACAGGCTCTACCTCGTGCGGACATTCTCCTATCCGTCACAGCAGTGGCACTGGGAACTGCCCGGGGGTGGCGGTGACGGTCAGGAGGCACTGACAGCCGCGGCGCGAGAGCTCCACGAAGAGACCGGGATTCGTGCCTCGGCGTGGGAAGTACTCGGCCGGACACGCGTCTGCAACGGGCTCATGACCGAACGGATGGCCACCTGCCTGGCCCGTGACCTCACCTTCGACGGAGAGCGGGAGGTCTCCGACGAGCAGTTCGACACCGCTGAGTTCTTCACAATGGCCGAAGTCGACGAGATGGTGGCCACAGGTGGGATCGACGACGGCCAGAGCATCACGGCAATTCACCTGGTGCAGAAGTGGATCGACCACGCTCGCCGATGAGCGCGGTCGACCGGTTCTAGTTGATGCCCGGGATCCGGATCGGAAGGCCCGGGATGACCGGCGCCGGCGTCGACGTCGGCGAGGACGCGCCGCGCCGTGGCGCGCTCGACGGTGCGGAACTCGACGGTCGGCCCGGCCGGGCGACGGTCGGCGTGGTCGTACTCGCCGACGGCAAGACCGCATTGTCGCGATTGACCTGTGCGCCGCGGCCGGTCCCGGTGGTGTCGTCCTCATTCAGGCACATCGATCGGATCACGTTGTGGTAGTTGACGAGCCCGTAGGTCAGAGGTAGCGCCGCCACGGCGCCGATGGCTCGCGTGGGGGAGAGGAAGCCGACGGTCGGGCTTCCCAGGATCTGACCTTCGGCCAAGCCGCCGACCGTGGTGAACAGGTAGAGCGACAGATAGTACGAGTAGTAGGCGGCGGTGAGCGACTTGGTGACGGTCAGGTCGGCGACGCTCACGGTCTCGAACGGATTGTCTCCCTGATCGAGGTTGTGCTTGAGGCCGATCGTGATGTCGAGCGGGGCGCCGCCGACGTAGGGGATCAGACTGCCGACGAGCGAGGCGAAGGACTCGAGTTGTGTGAAGTCGGCTGGATCGGCGGGAATCAGGTTGTGCGGCACCTGGGTTGCCCGCATCTTCGCCAGAATCGCGTTGGTCTCGCTCGCGATCTTCTGCTTCTGTGCGTCGGTGGTGACCAGTTGTTGCGCATACTCACCGGTGCGGGTGACGATGCGGCTGAGCGGCAGCGTGCCGATCTGCCGGCAGTTGTCATTGTCGGCGAGCGCGAGCTGTCCTGCGGCGGCGCGCACCGCGGCGGGGATGTCGATGTGGTAGGTGACGTCGTCGCTGGGGCGCCCGGCCTGCTCTCGCTGATCTTCGGTGACCCGGGCGACGCACTGGTTCATCACCATGTTGGAGATCCCCTGATACAGGTACTGCGACCCCAGGACGCCGCCCTGTACGGCGAGTTGCAGGATGGTGTTGTACGTGAAATACCCCTGGTAGCTGTCGAGAGCCGTGCCGGTCAACGGACTACCCAAGAACGGGGTGAGCTGAACGGCGAGTTTCACCGGCGCGACGACGGTGACGAACAGATACAGCCACACCGTCTCCACCGCCTGGGTCAGGGTGATGTTGCCGAGCGGAATCGCCTCGTTCTCCTGGCCATCGCGAATCTTCAACAGCTGCGTGACAATCCACTGCGACACCGGGCCGCGATAGGTCATCGACGGATCGGCGGAGTCGGCGCCGAGTGCCATCGGGTTGTCGGATATCGCCAGCGTAGAGACGTTCAGGCGCTTCATGTCCCGATGCGCGGCATCGCGTGCGGCGTAGGCGTTCTGGCGCAGTTGCGGGGGCAGCGAAGGCAACAGAGATTCAAACAGCGAGTCATACACCACCGACAAACTGGTGAACTCACCACTGACGCAGACCGTCGCCTTGCCCTGGTTCTCCTGCAGAGGCGCGAGCAACGAGCGCGGGCTCTGCGCGATACGGTCGATCCGCTCCTGATAGGTCTCGGGCTCAGGAGCCTTCGGGGACTTCGGGGCCGCCTTCTCCGCGACCGGTGCGGGAGCAGGGACCAACGCCGGATTGATCACCGCCGCAGTGCCGTTGGAAGTGAACGCGCTTGCCGAGAACGCCGTGAGCGTCGCCACCGCCGACACCCGTACGGCCCACGTGCGAGCACGTCGCGAGCGTCGATTCCCCACCGCACCAACAGTCTTCACGCGCACTCCTCCGACCCCAGAACAGACATCCGGCCTCGGTTCTCCGGCATCGGCCAGGGGCCTCGAGGAGAAGTCCTCGTGCGGGAAACCGAATGTAAAGTTAGCATAACCTTTGCATTACGAGCGGATCGTGACCGCAATCACGACCGGGGCGGGGCTGCGTCGAGGACGGGCCTGGTCAACGAGTAGGTCGTCAACCAAGGTTGACCCGCGGCGAGCTCCGGTGAATGATGATGCCATGCGCACAAGCCTCGGACCAGATGAATCGGGTGACCCCGACAACCCGGTGACCGCCTTGACCGCCGTCGCCCGGCGTCGTGCCGAGATCGCCCGTGACGAGGAGGTCGCCGTCCGACGAGCCCGCGCGGCCGGCCTTTCCTGGGCCGAAATCGGTGTGTTGCTTGGCGTTTCCAAACAGGCCATGCACAAGAAGTATCGGAGCGTCGGTTGATGACGACGCTGCCTCTGCAGTCGCGCCCGGTGGTGCTCGCCCTCGGAGCCGACCTACGCGCCGCCGGCTACACCGCGGACGGGGTGGCGGCGGCGCTCGGCGACGACGCCAACGATGCCTTGGGGCGCGGGGTCTGGTGGCCCGCATTGCGCGCAGCGCGTCCCGGCGGTGCCCGGGAGTCGCTGTCGACATTGATCAGGCTGTTCCTGCTCGGCTCCGACGAGGACGAGCCGACGCTGGCGGCGGCCTTCCCGAGCACCGGCGTGCAGGCGCTGATCGCCGAAGGCGTCGTCGAACAGCGCCCCGACGGCCGATACCGCGCGATCGTCGATATCCGACCCCACGCCGACGATGCCAACGACTTTCTCGTGATCTCCGATCAGGACGCGGCGATGCGCAGCGGACCCGTGGCCCACGACCACGTGCTCGGCATCGGTGGAGCGTCGATCTCGTTGGCGCGCGCGGTGATCCGCGACCGCGTCGATACGGCCCTGGATCTCGGCACGGGGTGTGGCATCCAAGCATTGCATCTCGACGCCCACTGCGGGTCCATCGTGGCCACCGACACCAATCCACGAGCTCTGGCCCTGGCTGCGGCCACCGCGACGCTCAACGACATGACCTGGGATCTGCGGGCGGGCAGTCTGTTCGAGCCGGTCGCCGGGGAACGGTTCGACCTGATCGTGTCCAACCCGCCGTTCGTGGTCGGGGCCGGCGCACAGGACTACATCTACCGTGATTCCGGACGGGCCGGCGACGCCCTGTGCGCCGAGCTGATTGCCGGGTTGCCGGACCACCTGACCGACGGTGGTACCGCCCAGTTGCTCGCCAACTGGATGGTGCGCGACGGCGCCGACTGGCGACAACGCGTCGGCGGCTGGTTGGCCGGCACCGGACTCGACGCCTGGGTGGTGCAACGAGAGCTCGCCGATCCGATCAGCTACATCTCGCTGTGGCTCTCCGATGCCGGCGAGGATCCCGACCAGGTCGCCCGACGCGGCTCCGACTGGTTCGATTGGTTCGCCGAGGAGAAGATCACCGGAATCGGCATGGGCGTCATCACCGTTCGCAAGCGCGCCGGCTCGCGATCAACCGATGGCGAGCACATCCTTGAAGAGATCACCGCTGCGGGGGAGGAGGTGACCGGTCCCGAGGCCAAAGCCTTCCTGGACCGGCGCGCCTACCTGCGTGCCCACGACGACGACCACCTGCTGACGGCTCGGTTGGCCTGTGCGCCGGTGTTCTGCGAGACACAATCCTTACCCGGCGACGACGGTTGGCAGGAGATCGGGTCGGCGGTGCGGCGCCCCGGCGGACCGGGCGCTGTCCTCGGCGTCGACGAGGTATCGCGAGCGCTGCTTGCCGGATGTCTCGGAGCGGTCGAACTGGGCACCCTGATCGATTTGCTTGCCGCGCACCACGGTGTCGACGCCGACGCATTGGCACAGGCAGCACTTCCCGTGGTCCGCGAGGCGATCGGCCGCGGAATCCTCTTCGAGGTTCGGTGAATGTCCGATCCCGCACGACTCTTCACCGACTGTTCACCTGGTGTGAAACCGGTCGATGCCGTGTGATCCGGTGACCTCCGTGAGGTGAGACACCGAGATGTGTGGTGCCGGCGTTGCCGGCCGGACCCGGAGGAGACCATGAGGCGTCGGACAGTGAACTCGATGGTGGCAGCGATCCTGGCTGCCGCAGCATTGGTGCTCCCCACCGCGGTGGCGCAATCGCCGGCCACTGCCGCCCCGGCATGCGCGTTCGCGCCGACGCAGGTGCCCGCATCCGCAGGTTTCGCTGCAGGGCAAACCGATCAGGCATTCGCGACCCCCGCGCCGCGCGATCACATCGCCATCCTGGACGGCTTCTCGTCGATCTCCCCGCTGGTGCGTCAACAGAACCTCGCCGAGGCGGTCGCCATCAACAACACCGCGAGCCCGGCGACCGCCCGCGCCTCGGTGAACGACAACTATGCGATCGAGGGCCCGGCGATCTTCGACGCACTGGGTTCCCGTCTGGCTCCGGCGTTCTACGCGGCGCTGCGTGCCGGACAGTTGCCGAAGACCGCCGCGCTGCTACTCGGCGACGAGTCGCCGGCCGGCGAGCGGACCGGAACCAGCAAGGAGAAGAAGTACTTCCAGTACCCGCGGCCGTTCGAGGTTGCGCCGCAACTGATCCGCCACTACGGCGACGGCCGCCCCGATCTGTACGCGGCGGTGCGCGGTAGCGGCTCCCACCCCCC